>JBDLIU010000014.1:0-34677 GCA_039714715.1 Bacteroidota bacterium | reverse complement strand
ACTTCCACAAGGAAAACTGGAAGCCAGAAAACGGGTTGTCGCTATGGTCGACCAAATGGATTCTGAGGGTTTTGGTTCTTGTACTAATACTGAAGCTTGTGAGGCAGAATGCCCACAGAATGTATCCGTAATCAACATCGCCAGAATGAATTTTGAGTATAATAAAGCGTTGTTGTTGAAGGAGTAAAAATATTTAACAACTGGTCGTAGGTTAACCTACGACCAGTTAGGTGTAATTTAACTCCAAAAACCCTTTCCCTTCATTGTAGTCAATAGCACTACTCCACTTCCAATCTACTGGAAATTCGACCAACCCAGCTTTAACTGGATTCATATGGATGTAATCAACTCTTTGATCAAACATTTTGTCTGATGAAACTTCTACAGGATGACTATGCTGCTGCCATAGCTGAAAATCTGTATTCCTTGTGTTCCCAAGTCCTTGCATTACAAGAATTTGGTACATTATAGAGCCCGAATCATTTTGTAAGTATTTTCTGATTTTACTTGAAGTGTGCCTTTTAAAATCCTGAATTATTTGAGATAAAGTCAATTTCCCATTTCTACCAATGACCATGTGGATATGGTTAGGCATTATAACCCAGGCATAAACTTCCAATCCTTTGTTTTGCTGACAAAAATTTAGACTATCAATAACAATATCTATATTGTTATCATCAGCAAATACATTTAGCCACTCAACAACAGTAAACGTAACGAAGTAAAGCCGGTCAGAGTCCCGGATTTTATACTTCCTACCCATATGATAATTGTATAACCATACTGGTCGTAGGTTAACCTACGACCAGTATGCATTTAATTCTTATCCAAACAATTCAAATCTTCAAAAGCAACCTTTAACCTGGCATTCAGGCTCTCTTCAGCCTTACGTACCCAGGCTCTTGGATCATAGAATTTCTTATTAGGCTTATCATCTCCATCAGGATTACCAATTTGTCCCTGGAGATAATCGTGGTTCTGGGCTTCGAAGCTTCTTACACCATCCCAATATGCCCACTGTGTATCAGTATCGATATTCATTTTAACAGCTCCATAATCAATTGCCTCCCTAATTTCTTCTCTTGAAGAACCAGAACCACCATGAAATACGAAATTCACTGGATTAGCACCAGTTCCATGTTTCTCCTGGATAAAGTCCTGACTATTCTTAAGAATGATTGGTTGTAATGATACATTACCGGGCTTGTAAACACCATGAACATTACCAAAGGCAGCTGCAACAGTAAACCTGTCACTTACCTTCTTTAATTGCTCATAAGCATAATTTACTTCCTCTGGTTGAGTATATAGTCTCGAGCTGTCAACATCTGTATTATCAACACCATCTTCTTCTCCACCTGTAATTCCAAGCTCAATCTCCAAAGACATGCCAATTTTTGCCATACGCTCAAAATACTTTGCGCTGATCTCGATATTCTCTTCAATTGGCTCTTCACTTAAGTCTAGCATATGTGAACTATATAGTGGGAAGCCATTCTTCTCATAAAACTTCTCTCCTTCATCAAGAAGCCCATCAATCCATGGCAACAATTTCTTTGCAGCATGGTCTGTGTGCAAAACTACTGTTACACCATAAGCTTCTGCCATTTTGTGCACATGCATTGCACCGGCAAAACCCCCTTGAATAGCTGCAAACTGATTCTCATTGCTCAATCCTTTTCCAGCAAAGAACACGGCTCCACCATTCGAGAACTGAATGATAACCGGAGAGTTTAGTTCTTTTGCAGTTTCCAAAACAGCATTTACTGAGCTGCTGGTTGTAACATTAACAGCCGGAATGGCGAAGTTATTTTCGTTAGCATAGCGGTATAATTCGTGCACCTCGTCACCAAATAATACACCCTTTCTGAAATTACTCATTATTATAAGATTTTAGTTTCTAATTTGTATCAAGTTGTAAAATACAAAATTACCTTAATCCACAATTTTTGCCTACAAAAATCTGCTTATTGTAGAATTACTGAAGAAAATGGAGGCAATTCCAGCATATCATTTTCTTCAATCTTTTTATTGAAAGTATATAAAACTTCTGAAGCTCCCAGTTCTTTCACATTAACTGATTGGTTTGAGCCTGTAAGATTATGTAACACAATCCATCGATTTTCAGCATCTACCCTTGCGTAGCCCAGTAAATTTTCAGATAATGACAATGCTTCCAGGTTACCAAACCTCAGAATTTCATGTTGATTTCTTAGCTGAACCCAGTATTTAAAGAAGCTATAAGTAGAAGATGGATCCTCTTTCTGTACAGATAATGGAATAACGGTTTCATCAGTACTGTTTACCGCCTCCATCCAATAAGTACGATCATCTGATTTGCCTTTATAATCCCACAGGAATGGCTCCCTGATTTCGGGATCAGGCTTTTGCCCCAGCATTCCTATTTCATCACCGTAATAGATGTAGGGCATACCAGGTAAGGTTAAAAGAATGGCTGCTGAAAGCTTGCTCTTTTCTCGATTGCCTTCAACATTGCTTATTAACCTGTTCTGATCATGGTTATTCACAAATATGGCATCAATATAATTGTCCTGGATTTTTTGATACACTTTCTGCGTATTGATTAAATCTTTAACCAGCCCATAGTTATATTCTTCCTTAACTATTTTTTGTATACCATGGTAGAAATCAAAATTAAACATCGAAGGCAATCCTTGAAGGTATGGACCTACATCTTCCGGCTCTCCCCAAACTTCACCCACCATATACACATCAGGCTTCACAGACCTCATGGCATCACCAAACTCTACCCAGAAAGCATGGCTGTCTTCAGCCTGGTCATCAGGATAAATATGCCTTGCAGCATCCAATCTCAAGCCATCAACATCAACTTCCTCCAGCCAGAATTTACCAGCCTTGATCATCTCCTGCCTCACTTCCGGCTTATCATAATTCAAATCAGGCATACCTCCCCAGAAAAACCCATAGTACACCTCTTCGTTGCCCTCTGCCTGGTGCCATTGTGTTATATTGTCTGAATCAAGTGTAATTTCCTTCTTAGAAAGTTGATCTTTCACAGAATCGAGGTTTGCCCACACATAATAATCACGGTATTTACTATCTGGTCCGGAAGCAGCATCTATGAACCAGGGATGCTCAGATGCTGTATGGTTGATCACCAGATCAATAACCACTTTGATATTCCTTGAATGGGCCTCTTTAACGAATGTTTTGAAATCATCCATTGTGCCATAGTCAGGATGAATACCATAGTAATCTATAACATCGTACTTATGATAGCTGGGTGATGGGCTTATAGGCATTAACCACACTCCCTGGATACCCAACTCCTGAAGGTAATCCAGTTTGGATGTCATCCCCTTGATATCGCCAATGCCATCTCCGTTGGAATCAGCAAATGATTGAACGAAGATTTCATACATGGTACCGTAAGGCCAGACTTTAGAATCAGTTTTAGCTTCTTCCTTAACTTCCTTGTTACAGGAATTAAGAACAAGTGAACTTATGATTACTAAAGCAAAGATCTTGATGTTTTGCATGATTATTCCTTAATAAATTTAATAGTATTACTGTTTGATTTTGTCTTCAGCATGATCGAATAAAATCCGCCAGGAAGAGTGCTGACATCTATCTGTGGATACCCTGCATCATCTAATGCTCCATAAAGAAGCTCTTTCCCATAAATATCTATGATTCGCCAGTGAATTTGTTGTTGCTTAAGATCATATGGAAGCTCCAAATTGATCAGCTGGCTGACAGGATTTGGATATAATCCTATATGCTGTGCTATATTACTATTTTCAATTGCAGTTATGATATCCTTTTTAGGTGTATGTAGTTTTTTATCCGTGTAAATATGAAAAACGCCCGGATTCAGAGATATGGGATCATTTACATTATTAACAGATAACTCTTCACCTGAGAAAAAGTCGTACCATGTACCGGTATTCTGAAATGCGGGGTCCATTTCTGTTGGCTCAACATCAAAGTTGCCAATTATCACCACATTGGTATCGGCACTTGAGATATGAATTGATTTGTAATCACCAGCTGGTTGCCATGAAAAATCACCTTCAGTAAACACATCATATCGATTTCTTAAACCAATCAATTCACTGTACACATCATAAACATTACTTCTTTTAGTATCATCAAGATATTCCCATTTTGTTGGTTTCCGGCCTGTTCTGCCGTTTTCATCGATTGAGACATCATAACCAAACTCACCAAACTGCCATAACATTTTAGGCCCCGGTACTGTAAAGAAAAAGGCTGCAGTCAGCTTCAATCTTTGCAATGCTGTCGCTTCTTTTTGAATATTATAGTTGCTTCCTATATTACCATACTTAGGTATTTTATACATCTGTCGCTCCTCATCATGGCTCTCCATATAAGCCACCACATTGTTTTGAGTCCAGCCACGACTTTCATAATAGGCCCATCCTATTGATTTGTTGCTAGCATATCCCATGTTTGCCTCATTATAGTCATGAACACTATTCCCCCATAGCATCATACCGTAATCTGCCAATACCTTTTCTTCGGTATTATCCGCAAAATGCTCCAGGATAACATAGGCATCTGGTGAGTGAGACCAAATTTCATCTGCCATTCTTTTCAGGATAGCAATTCTTGAATCATCTTTTTGACCCCAATAACCTACATCACCACCCGAATCTCTTTGTGTGAATCCTTTTGAAAGATCAAATCGATAACCATCAAAGTGAAATTCATTTAACCAGTAATGATTGATTGAGTCCAACCAGGTTTTTGTGTAGTTGCTTTCATGGTTGATGTCAAAAAAGACATTGTATGGGTGTTTTGCATCCGTATTGAACCATGGATTTAAGCCTGTCGGTTTAAAACTGCTAAAGTCAAAATACATTTGTGCATAAGGTGATGGTATATCATTCTGATTCATCACCATATCAAGAATTACAGCCATTCCCCTGCCATGAGCCTCATCGATAAATTCTTTAAGATCATTTTTAGTGCCATATGCTTTATCTACAGCAAACATAAAAGTTGGGTTATATCCCCAACTATCATTGCCATTAAACTCCATGATTGGCATTAATTCAATTGCATTTACCCCCAGATTTTCCAGGTAACCAAGTGTATCAATCAATGCCTGGTAATTCATATTGCTTTCTCCTAAAAAGTCACGAACTAATAGTTCGTAAATAACCAGCTTTTCTTTCTCGGGCTTCTGAAATGATGTGTTAATCCAGGTGTAAGGTGTTTGATCTGTTTGCAATATGGCAGCCCTGTTTTCATACCAGTTTGCATGGGTAGCTCCTGCAGGGTATTCCATCAATCCGGGATAGGTTGTGTCAGGAATCCATTTGTCATCCGGATCCAATATTTTATCAGCATATGGGTCTGCTATCCATAAGGTCTCATCCACTAAATATTGATATGCATACTCCTGTCCCGGTGTTAGTCCTGTAACTTCAACCCAAAAATGCTCACCATCTCTTTTCATTTGAACAGGATTCCAATTACTAAAATCACCTACTACATATACTGATGATTTATACGGAGCCCATAATGATAAGGTCACCTTGGTTGCATCACCATTATCATAATTAATTCCATCAATAATTCCTGCCGGACGAGCCTCTGTAATGGTTGTTGATCGAACAGTATAAGAAAATAGCTTTTCATTGGTAGTCTCTCCCAATTCAGCTGTTAGTTTTACATTTACCGTTTCCCCTGCATTCTGTGTAACCTGATAGCTATAGTCAAACAGGTTGGTGCCCGATTGAGTAGTTTCCAGCACATCATTTACATATAGATTGAATGTAACATCACTACATGTAGTGGCAGTGATTGGTATAAGCTCATCAACATCAACTAAAACCGGTATTGTTGAAGTTATTTGAAGGTTTATGGGATCATTGGCTAAATTGATATAAATATCTCCGTTGGAATCGTTTTTACCTTCTTTTGATCCATCGGCATTTCTAAATACCATAGCCAGGCGGTAAATGGTTTCGTTCGTAGGAACATCAAAATAAGTACGAGAGGTTAAGGTTATTTCCCATTTGTCGGTTTCTCCGGCTACTTTGGTCATTTCACCTATGCCATCATCAGAACCCCAGTTACCAATAACGTGCTGCCAGCTGGTACCGGTCTCAGAATCAGTAACTACTCCTGCATGCATATATACTTTAGTGGCTCCCACCAAACCACTTGTTCCCTGGGTAGCATCATAAACAATTGTTATTTCATCGGTATCTGAAAAGCAGTTTGGTGTAATGGTTACCTGAGCATTTGAAAATGCCAGTGTAATTACACTAAATACTATTATTAATGTTTTTTTCATCGTCTTAAATTCTGAGACTTAATATATATAATAAATTGAAAAAGAAAGGACAGCCTGAATTTCAAACTGCCCTGTCAATATGTGTCACTATTAAGATATCAAACCTTTCTGTTAATATCCATCATTTTGCTTCAAATTCTCATTCACATTTAGATCTGAAGCAGGAATAGGGAAAATTATGTACTTGTCCTCAACAGCAGCACCATCCATTTCTCCACCTTTCCATGGCCAAATTTCCTGAGATGCTCCTGCAAATTTTCCATCACGAATCAAGTCCTGGCGTCTTGTACTTTCCCAGTACATCTCCAGTACCCTTTCATCCATAACTAAAGGAAGTGTTAGTTCAACTGCAGTTATATCTCCTGAATTGTCCCCATAAGCACGCTGACGAAGGGCATTGATATAACCAAGTGCTGTTGTGGCATCTCCACCACCACCGCGAAGGTGTGCTTCTGCATACATTAAATAAGCATCTCCCAATCTAAATATTGGATTATCCGTATCAGGGAAATCAGAATCAACACCCGGATTACCTTGAGAGTCAATGTTTACAAATTTTGGGACCGCATAACCATGTTGAAAATCTCCAACATCTGCAATTTCAAGATTCTGACCATGCGTATAAAACACATTACGAGGATCCATTGTACTTACATCTAAAGGATCAGGGCCAAACTTAGCTACCATACTCTTAGTGGTACGAATACCGGCCCAACCGCCACCAACACCATAATTAGTTAAGCATTCTTCAGCAAGTTCTACTTTTGTTCCATCACCCGTTATTTCTTCCGTTCCATCCACAAGGTCATCACTCATTGTTTCCCCTATTGCTGCATGAACGAGAAAAGTAGTATTACCCCAATTCTTCGTATTTTTTCCATCAGAATTAAGTGCAAATATTACCTCAGGAGTAGCACTATATGGGGCAGAAATATTATGATTATCGGCCATATACAATTCAAAGTAATTCGAATGCAATTGATAGCCAGCCGCAGTAATCTTATCTACTGCTGTAATAACATCTGAATACCTTGATTCATTGATATAAACTTCGGCATTTAAAAACAACTTAGCCTGCAACATCCATAATGCAGCCCTATCTGCTCTACCATATTCATTAGCCATCGGATCCACCATAAGCGGTTCTATCTCTGCTAATTCATTTTCAATAAATGCAAACAACTCTGCTGGAGTAGCCTGAGTAGGCAATGTTGTACTGATTTTTGTTAATAAAGGAACATTTCGGAATAAATCAAGTGCATGCCAGTAAGCCATAGCTCTTAAGAATCGCACCTCAGCTCTATAGGTAGCAATTTCTGTCTTCCATTGATCTGAAATTCCTCGTTCATCCAGCTTTTCAGGCTCAGATTGTGTCATGAAATCATTGGCATAAGCAATTATATAGAATATTCTGTAATACAGTACTCTAACAAACTGATTCTCAGAACTCCAGCTTAAGGTATTAAGGTCTCTAATACCTGCATCTGTCCAACCAATCACTGCCTCATCTGTTGTCAGTTCCTGAGCTTTCCAATAAGCTCTAATGTAACTTGTAAATCCTTCATCGTTTACAATGGAAATATCACCATCACCATGTGGTCCTTCCTGACCGGTTAGTGAGTATGCTCCATAAACTTTCGCCATATATGATCTATATGCTTCTCCTTCTTTAAATATCTCTCCATCAACATCCGCATCTGAAGGTTTCAGGTTAAGATCTGTACAAGAGAAAGTAAAGAGCGCAAATAATATAATAAGTATCTTTTTCATATTTTCTAATATTTAAAAGCTAGCGTTTACACCTAAAATTATGGTAGTTGAGCGTGGATATAGATTATTATCTACTCCACTAAATATTTCCGGTTCAACACCTGAATAGCCCGTCAAAGTGAAAAGGTTCTGAGCTGTTAAGTAAGCCTTTATTTTTCCCCATTTTACATTATTGAAATTATAACCAAAGGTTATGTTATCCAGCTTAACAAATGAAGCGTTCTCTATATAATAATCAGAATGCAACTGTCGGGTTTTGAAATTAGTTTCATAGGCAGAAGCATGAATATTGTTTAACACCCTGTCCGTAAGCAATTCAAAATGCCCCATACTTGATGCCACATTATTATATACATAGTTTCCAATATTACTGCGTAATGTAAATGCTATATCCCATGATTTGTACCTCATATTAGATGTCAAGCCAATAATAGCTTTCGGATTTGGGCTCTCACCTACTACCAGGTCTAATTCATTTATCTGACCATCTTCATTGATATCTTCATACATCTCCATCATAGTGCCAACGATTGGCATGCCGGTCTCATCCAGCTTATGTTGATAGGTTTTAAAAGCAAACGCTTCTTCACCTGCTTTTAGCACCTGAATTGTTTGCCCTACATCACCATGAATACCTGTTACATTATAACCTCCAAAATTTGGATCTGTGTTGTTATCAATCTTTTTCACCACATTCGTGTTGGTGGCAAAGTTCATACCCAGGTCCCAATTGAAATCAGCCCTGTTAAAAAGGACATAGTTCATTGTCACTTCAAATCCTTTATTTTCAACCTGGCCAATGTTGGTTAACACCTTATCTGACAAGTTACTACCTGCAGGAACGGCCACTTCAAAAAGTAAGTCATTCACATTTTTGATGTAATACTCCAGGGAGTACTGTAATCGTCCATCCAACATACTGGCATCAACACCAAAGTTTGTTGAATTAGTTTCTTCCCACTTAATGTCAGGGTCAACACCTTTTGGTCGCAACGTTAACACATACTCATCTCCAAATTGATAGGAAGCAGAAGGTTGTCCATATTTATAAAATGTCGAATACCTGTAATCCGGAATTTCCTGGTTACCTGTTACTCCGTAACCAACTCTAAATTTAAGTTCTGAAAAAATACCTGTTAGTCCTTCTGCAAAATCTTCATTAAGTATTCTCCATGCTACAGCTGCAGACGGAAACCATCCCCAGCGATTACTCTCTCCAAAACGTGTTGAACCATCCCTTCGGAGAGAAGCAGTAAGTAAGTACTTATCCTTTACATCAATACTTGCTCTTCCAAAAAATGATATTAGCCTGTTTTCAACCAGGTCTGGCTTTGTATTGGTTGTATCTGTTGGAACATATCTGCCATCCAATTCAAATGCGTTAAATCCTTCCAGTCTTTTAAAATCACTATTAAAATCCTGCCATGAATAACCTGCCACTGCTTCAATTTCACTATCAATCGCATCAATGTGCTTAGAATAATTGGCATAGTATTCAGAGAGTAAACTGGTTTTTAATTGTGTTTGATCTGTTACATTTATGCCTCTATTATTTACAGCCTGAGACTTATTATATTCACTGGTGATACCATAATACTCACCATCATTTCTATCGTAACCAAAATTAGCTTTTAATGAAAGACCTTCAATAAATGGTAATTTGTACTCCAATTCCAGGTTGCTTAACGATCTGAATGTTTTTCCCTGATCATTATGCAGGTCTTGAGTTGCCACAGGATTCGCTGTGGCCAAAGCATCTGACCATTGGTAATAACCACCAAACCTGGGATCAGAATCATCAAATACCGGACGTGTAGGATCAAATCGCATGGCATCGCCAATTACATTTGGGCTAAACTGGTCTTTAGTATAACCATTCTTTGTATTTATACTAATCGTAAGATTATCGTTAAGTAATTTTTGCCTTAATTTAACAGCTAAACTAGTGGTCTGGTTACGGGTACTTCGCATTACACCATTATTGTCCAGGTAATTGAATGAGACAAAATAATTCGTAGCACTGGTACCACCTGACAGCGATATATTGTGGTTATGACCTTGTGCAATTTGTAAAACTTCATCTACCCATTCGGTATTAGCTTCACCTAAATTATTAATTTCTTGTGGTGCTTTGTCTTCTATAGCCAATCTGAAATTTGATGGTGATAACATATCAACACCCTTTACAAACTTTGATATTGAATAGAAACCATCATATTGTATCTTCATTTTACCTTTTGCTCCATTTTTGGTGGTAATAATAATTACACCGTTGGCGCCTCGTGATCCATATATTGCAGCTGCAGAAGCATCTTTAAGCACCGTGACATTTTCTACATCCGCAGGATTCATAAAGTTAAGAGGGTTTCTACCTCCGGCTACACCCCCTTCAATCAGTGGTACTCCATCCACTACGAATAATGGATTTTGACCATTAATGGAGATACCTCTTAATCTAATATTTGAACTACCGCCCGGTTCACCGCCTGATTCAATTTGCAGTCCGGCTACTTTACCTGTTAAAAGCTTATCAGGCGAGCCAATAATTCCTTTGTTAAATTCTTTTTCATCAACTTTAGCCACTGTTCCGGTAACATCTTTTTTCTCAACCGAACCATAACCAATCACAACAACTTCAGTCAGTTGTTCAACATCTTCTTCCAGCACTACATCTATTGTAGATCTGGCACCTACTGTTACCTCCTGAGTCTTATACCCTACAAATGAAATCACTAAAATGGCATTATCTGAGACAGACAATTTGAAGTTGCCATCGAAATCGGTAATCACACCATTTTGCGTTCCTTTTTCCAGAACCGTTGCACCTGGCACAGTTTCTCCCCATATATCAGTTACAACACCACTTACACTTCTATCCTGAGCCATGGTTTGCGCAGCAAACACAACCAAACTAAGTGTAAGAGAATATATGAGCAGCAGCTTTTTAAAAGCGATATTGCCCATGTTTGATTTTATACTCCCCATAATCTTTTAGATTAAACCTGGATACCCCCAGGTAATTATTGAATTGCCAAAGTGGCAAAAAATGCAACCACCCCGGTAGAAGTGATCACTAATAAAAAAGGCACCGGAAGATATCCGATGCCTTTTTTGTGTTATTTACTGTATTGTACCAGTATTATCGTCAAAAGTATAAGTGATTACTTGTCCTGTCGTTCCAGCAACTGCAGGAAGATCACCTCCATCATTTCTATAAACAATGACTCCTCCATCAACATAGAATTCTGCATTCCACCAAGCAGTAATCCAAGCATGATCAACATAAGAACGAATATCAGCATCTGCAGTAAGAGCTGGTGATGTAATTGTTTTAGCTGCATCATCAACTGTAAATAAAGTAGTAGCATCATCTTCAGTCCAATCTCCAGCACCAAATGCACCACCAATACCATATACTTTAGGAGCTACAATTGAAACTTTTTTCAGATTATTTTGCAAGTTAAGAACTACCATATACATTCCACTTACAGCAATATCCATGTTACCACCGTTATCAGAAACAGTTACACCATTTGCATCATACTCATCTACTTCGGCAAAACCTAAGTTAGGATCGGCCCAACCAGCTGCAGATATTTTGAATCCTTGACCTGCTTCAAGATAAAGAATCTTCCAGAAAATTCCTTCTTCAGCAGTAGAACCGCCAGCAATTAAATGCATTGCGTCAGCTCCATTATGTGAAGCATCACCAGGGCCTGTCCAACCATAAGCAGTTCCTGCACCAACCAGATACATAGCTGCTGGGTATTCAGGTAATGGCTCTGCATCACCAGTTCTAGTTAAGGTTGCAGCAACACCACTTGAAGGATCCCATGTAAAATCAACTGTATAAACAGCTCTTTCTGCTACCTCAATGTTAGGTCCTTCATTACCAGGCAATAGGTTATCAATTGTATTACCGTAGTTAGTAAATAATGAGTATCCATTGGCATTATCAAAATCCGCACCGGTATCAATTCTTCTGTCAATTGCCCATCGGCAGTTATATCTGAATTTCATTTGGCCATCACTAATTGTAACACCTTCAAGTGTCCATGATCCACCATCTGCAGTTACAGAACCGGTAAGTGCTGTATCGTCTGACCACCCACCAGGAGTAGCACCACCTATGATACCAACAGAAGTAATTTGATCATAAACGATTTCTCCCAATGTTGCATCATACGTTATAACATAAAGTCCGTCAGTGGCCACTGCAAAAGCAGCACCATCGGCTTCAGCCATAACAAGGTTATAGCCAGACTCATCACATTCTGCATTATGTGCATCAGCACCTGCTACAGCAGTTAAGGTACCACCATATGTATTAATAATGGCTTTTTCTTCAACCTCAACAAGATTATAGTTACCTGCAGTCAGGTAAGCATAGCCCTGAACAAAACCTTCACGTGCCATTGCACCAAATGATGGGGCATCAACCATCGCTGATGTTAAAACTGCAGTAGCAGCAGGATCTACTCCCACTTCTGCAAAGTAAAATCCATCTCCTACAGGAATACCTTCACTTGGATCAATAACAGGCTCATCATTACACGCTGTGAATGATAAAACCGTAATCGCCATTAGAAGACTTAAGAACAAATTCGATTTCTTCATAACAATAATTTTTTAATAAATGATTTAATAATACAACTTAATTTAATTTTTTAAAATATAACTTTTTAAAGTTAATGTTTAGTACAATAGTTAAACCAAACGGGCTCTCAGCTTCATCTGAAATCGAATTAGATTCAATTTCTTATAGAAAGTGCAATTTATTTTATTAACCAAGTATTCAATGCATATGCGCTCCGTTGAGGGCATTTTGTTGCTGAAAACCGTTTGATTTCAACTATTGACATACTAAAGCTATAATCAAGAATCGGCTATTCCAAGCAAATTAAGCACTTTTTTTCACGGAATCGTAACCGCAAACGATTGCAAAAGAGATAGCAGAAGATGTGAAAAATTCGACCGATTTTCCTGGTTGCATGCGAGTAATTTCCCTGGTTGCGCTGTGAAAAAAATAATTCAATTGTACTTTTCAAAGATTATATATCGTTAACAACTAATACTACCAAAGAAGAAGTACAATAACAACAGTCTTATGGGCTCTGAATTTCTAATCAAACAGAATAGATGTTTTCTTCTACGAAATTATTAAGTTTGTCAATGGAAGGTTGCTCTATTCGCAGGCTTCTGCTAAGTATTGCAAACTAACCAGGTAAATGAAAGCGAACGTCACTATTAAAGATTTGGCCAGGGAACTAGATATCTCTCCGTCAACTGTTTCTCGTGCGCTTAAGGATCATCCCGACATCAGTCCTGAAACAAAAAAGCAAGTACAGGAATTAGCTGAACGCATGCATTACCGGCCTAACCTGGTGGCTCAGGGTTTGCGAAAAAGCAAGACCAATACTATAGGTGTGATAATTCCAGAAATGATCCATTTCTTTTTCTCCACGGTAATTTCCGGCATCGAGAAGGTAGCCTACGCAAGAGGATACAATGTAATCCTTAGCCAATCTGATGAGAATTATGAACGTGAGGTAATTAATACACGAGCCTTATGGAATAGTAGAGTAGATGGTATGCTTGTAGCATTGTCGAAACAAACAAAACAGTTTGATCATTTTCAGGAACTGCTCAATGATGAACTACCGATGGTTTTTTTCGATAGGGTTACCGATCAGCTTAACACAAGCCAGGTTACCGTAGATGATTATCTGGGTGCTTATAAAGGTGTAGAACTTCTTATTAATAAAGGGTGTAAGAATATTGTTCATCTGGCCGGACCAGACAGCTTAGAAATCTCCATAAACAGACAGAAAGGCTACCGGGATGCCTTAGAGAGTAAAAACATTGCCATACGAGATGAATTTATAGTTAAGTGTACAAGTGGCACCTATGAAGAAGGTAAAGAAAAGATGCTGGAGATTATAGAAAAACACCCTGAAGTTGACGGAGTTTTTGGCGTTAACGACATGGCCGCCCTTGGCAGTATCCTGGCTTTGCAGGAAAAAGGATTTAATGTGCCGGAACAGGTTAAGGTTATGGGATTCAGCAATTGGCAACTCTCCGCCCTTATTAAACCTCAACTTAGCACTGTTTCCCAACCGGGCTTCGAAATTGGAGAAGCTGCAGCCAATATCCTAATTGATGAAATTGAATATCAGGGTGAAGAAAAAGAAAAAGTGAATAAGGTAATCAGCACCACTGTAATTGAACGAGAAACTACCTGAATTCGGTTATCAGTTATTGGTGTATCAGTAATCGGTAATCAGTATCTTAACCTGGAATAAGCTACATAACCAAACCTCTAACCAGTACAATAAAATCGCGTAGCGATGATATATTGTAGCCCCGTATGGAGCGTAAGTGTAATGCGGGGTGAAATAGTTATTCATTAATCAAAATGTCGTAGGTATGACATGTATCAGTTATCGATATATCAGTGGAAAAATCCTTCGAAGACCCTCACACCCAGCGGAGGTTGGTCAATCTGTTGCAGGGACGGACATATTATCTGCAATCGTTTGCAGAAATCAACTATTAAAAAAAGGTAGATTTTTTTGAAAAATCTCCGCAAACGATTGAAATATGCTTCTTTCAATCTAAACATAGAAAATAGGCCGTACTTCAATTAAAGCAAGATATTTCTGGCTTTTTAGTAAGGTATTTATACTTTACTTTAGCTTCCGGAAAGGCATATATTCTGGTCTGACGGAATATTAATTATTTATTAACCAGGTATTTTTTTAATAGTTATGTAAATAACTAATTAGTAACCTGTATGAAAAACAATACTCTATCAGCCATCCTGCTAATGATTCAGGTAGTATACCTGGCATCATGTAATACGGTTAAGGATAATATTATGGTCGAGTCAGGTAAAAACCTGGTCGAACTTGCTACCACCATCAGTTTGGAGCCAACTGGCAAAACTGTACCGGTTCAGGATTATTTTATTAATCCGGGACTAATCGATTCTGTTTCATTTCCAGATGGATCAGTTAAGCTTACTGACGATAAACAGTTTTTTGAGTTTGAAGGCTCGGTTTCAAAACCGTTAAGTCTGCTCAATGTTTATTCTGGTGATACAACCTACAACCTGCTGGTTAAAAGATCTGAAAAGATAGAAGTTAGCTTTTCATTTTCCGATCCATCTCAAAAATACTCTACTGTTCAGATCAAAGGTGAGATGAACCAGTGGAATCCAAGGGCTGGCAACCTGGAGTATACAGATGAAGCCTGGAAAATACCATTTTGGTTGACTCCGGGGCAATATCAGTATTTGTTTGTCTGTGATGGCAATGAAATGAAGGATCCTGCCAATCCTGATTCTATAGATAACAACATCGGAGGTTTTAATTCACTCCTTACCATAAAAGCAACTGATGAGGCCACCCCGAATATCAGCACCCTCAGTTTTGAGGATAACTCTATAACCCTTTTCACTAAACATACGTCTGGTGTTATTGCTTTATGGCAAAACCAGGTAATCCCTGAATTCAATATTCAATGGACCGGGGATAATGTAAAAATCAATATCCCTGATGCAGCCAGGCAGGTTAAAAGGAGCTATTTCAGAATTATTGGGTTGAACAATTCAAAAACCAGCAACGATCTGCTTATTCCTCTTGAATATGGCGAGGTAATAAATAGTGCTGATAAACTTGATCGAACTGACTGGCATGCCAATATCCTTTATTTTATGATGGTTGACCGCTTTCATAATGCTGATTCATCTAATGATGGCACCATGAGTATTCCCGAAGTACATCCCAAAGCAGATTACTTTGGTGGTGATATCAAGGGGATCACTGAAAAAATTAAAAGTGGGTACTTTACTAACTTAGGCATTAACTCGGTATGGCTCTCACCAATTGTTCAAAATCCACTGGGAGCCTATGGACTATACCCTAACCCGGAAACAAAATTCTCTGCCTATCATGGCTACTGGCCTGCTTCATTCAATAAGGTGGATTTCAGGCTGGGAAGTCCGGAGGAGTTGAAAGAACTGGTTGCCGAAGCACATCAAAGAGATATGAATGTACTGATTGATTTTGTTGCCAACCATGTGCATGAAGAACACCGTATTTACAAGGAGCATCCTGAATGGGCCACTGAACTGTACCTGCCGGATGGTAGTCTGAATACCGAACGCTGGGATGATTATCGACTTACCACATGGTTCGACACCTTCCTCCCTACCCTTGATCTTACCAATCCTGAATTAACTGATATATTAACAGATTCGGCTGTTTTCTGGATTAAAGAGTATGACCTGGATGGATTCCGGCATGACGCCACCAAACACGTGCCCGAGTATTTCTGGCGTGAACTCACCAAGAAATTAAAGAAAGAAGTGATCATCCCTGACCAAAAGATATTATACCAGATTGGTGAAACTTATGGCAGCCGTGAGCTAATAGCCAGTTATGTTAATTCCGGAGAAATGACTGCCCAATTCGATTTTGGCGTTTACGACAACACACTGGCCACTTTTGCCAGAAATGATATTCCGTTTGAGAGGTTGAAGACTTCAATGGAAGAGTCGTTTAAATACTATGGATACCATCACCTGATGGGTAATATTTCCGGTAACCAGGATAAACCCCGCTTTATGGCTTTTGCCGGAGGTGATCTGAGATTCGATGAAGACGCCAAGCTGGCCGGCTGGACACGGGAAATTACAGTTACAAATCCGACAGGTTATGATAAGCTAAAACTCTTTCATGCTTATAACCTCACTATACCCGGCATACCTGTTATCTATTATGGAGATGAATATGGCATGACGGGTGCCAATGATCCCGATAACAGGCGTCAGATGAGGTTTGAGCTAGATAATGATGAAGAAATTGATGTAAAAGAGACGGTTACCAGGCTGGTTAACCTGAGAAAAGAAAACCTCGAGTTAACATTCGGAGATTTTGAGTGGTTGCATGTTGAAGATGATATGCTCGTTTTTGCCAGGACCTACTTCTCTGAAATCTCTATTATGGTTTTTAACAAGAGCTCTGATAAAAAAAATGTGGTGTTTGATGTTCCTGAAAATTATATCAATTCAGAATTCAAAGACCTTACCCTTACCGATGTTGAACTTACCAATGGAAGTATATCACTGGAAGTGCAACCTAACAGTTTTATGATTATTCAAAACAAATGATATGCGAAAGACACTAATTATCCTACTAACCTTATTCTCTGTTTTGGGATGTAATCCCAGACAAGAGCAACCAAAAACTATTGGTTTTCCTGAATCAAGTACACCACCAGAATGGACCAGAAATATGAGTATTTATGAAGCTAATGTAAGACAGCATACACCTGAAGGAACATTTAATGCATTTAGCGAGCACCTGGATTCAATAAAGGCAATGGGTGTGGAAATTATATGGCTGATGCCTATTTTTCCTATCAGTGAGAAGTACCGTAAGGCTACCCCAAAAGTACTTATCGAAGAAATTGAAGATCCGAATGAGCGCACAAAATACCTGGGGAGCTATTATGCCATTAAAGATTATAAGGCTGTAAATCCTGATCTCGGCACTGATGATGATTTCAGGGCTTTGGTGCACAAAGCTCATGGATTGGGCATGAGAATTATTCTGGATATTGCAGCCAATCATACCGGTTGGGATCATGAATGGCTCACCACACATCCTGAGTACTATACCAGTGTGCCGGAAGGAACTACTCCCTGGAATCCTGAATGGATGGAAGCACATCCTGAATTCTACGCTGATCTTCAGGAAAGAAGATTAACCTACCCTATCGAGGGTGGTGAAACAGACTGGTGGGATACCGCAGAGTTGAATTACGACAACGATGACCTTCGTGCCGAAATGATTTCAGCACTTAAATACTGGGTAGAAGAGTTTGATGTAGACGGATACCGTTGCGATGTGGCCATGCACGTACCAACAGATTTCTGGGAAGCTGCCCGAACAGAGCTGGACAAAGTAAAACCTGTTTTTATGCTCGCAGAAGCAGAAGAAGCAGATCACCTCAACTATGCTTTCGATATGAATTATGGCTGGGAGTTACACCATATCATGAATAAAATTGCACAAGGCGAAATGAATGTTAGCAACCTTGTTGAATACCTTGAAAAGTACGATACCCAATATGAGCCCGATGCCTATCGAATGAATTTCATTACCAACCACGATGAAAACTCATGGAATGGCACCATCAATGAAAGGATGGGCGAAGCACAATACGCTATGGCGGGACTTATGGCAACCCTACCCGGTATGCCCATGCTCTACAGTGGCCAGGAAGCCGGTCTGGATAAAAAATTACTGTTCTTTGAAAAAGACACCATTGAGTGGAAAGGATCAGAGCTGAGGGAATTCTACACTACCCTTTTTCAGCATAAAAAGAAAAACAAGGCCATCAGAAACGGTGAACAGGGTGGTGAACTTGCTATACTCGAGACTTCATTGCCTGAAAGTGTATTTGCTTTTGAAAGGGAAAAAGAGGGTGACAGGATTATCTCTGTATTCAACTTTACGGGTGAGCCGGTTGAGTTTGATTTCAGTTCGATGGTTGATACCATGAATATGCAAGATCTCTTTGGTAAAGACGGGGCCGAAAAACTGGCTGGTGAGACCATTCGTTTATCACCATGGGAATTCACAATCTTAACGAATAAGCAATGAAGCAAAAACCAAGATTAAGCACCCTCCAGATATGGAACATGAGTGTAGGCTTTCTGGGTATCCAGATGGGTTTTGCATTGCAAAATGCCAATGCCAGCCGAATCCTACAAATATTTGGTGCAGATGTACATGAATTATCATGGTTTTGGATTGTTGCACCTCTTACAGGACTGATCGTACAGCCCATTATTGGTCATTATAGTGATAGAACCTGGACAAAACTGGGGAGGAGAAGACCTTACTTCCTGATAGGTGCAATTATGGCAGCCGCTGGATTAATATTAATGCCTAATTCTGATATGTTCACTGCATTCCTGCCTGCCCTGTATGTAGGAGCAGGGATGTTGTTTATTATGGATGCATCATTCAACATTGCCATGGAGCCTTTCAGGGCATTGGTGGCAGATATGCTACCCTCCGACCAACGTACACTTGGTTTTAGTATTCAAACAGTGCTGATTGGTATTGGAGCCGTAATTGGCTCATGGTTACCTTATGCGCTAACCAACTGGTTTAATGTTAGCAATACTGCTGTAGCAGGTGCTGTGCCACTTAGCCTGTTATTATCATTTATTATTGGCGCTGCTGTACTGGTTACCAGTATTTTAATAACCGTAATTGGTACAAAAGAATATTCACCTGAAGAATTGGCAGCCTACTCTGAAGAGAAAGAGCCTGTTCAAGAAGAGTCGGCCAGTTTACTAAACATTTTCTCTGATTTCAAGGCAATGCCTGTTACCATGCGGCAGTTGAGCATGGTGCAATTCTTTTCATGGTTTGGGCTGTTTGGCATGTGGGTATTTACAACACCTGCAGTTACACAAAACAAATATGATATGAATATTAATCCATCATATTTAACTTATGCTTTAGAAATATATGAAGGTTATACACCTAATGAAGAAGATGAGGAAAAATATTCTGAAAATCAGGAAAAGTTAGTACACCTATTGGAAGCTAAAGAAGAAGAAAGTGTATTTGTAGAAGATAATCTTGCGTCCTTTGTTTTAAAAACTTTTCAGGTTGATGAAAAGAAATTGTCTTTATTAATAAAAAATGAAATTGCTCAGGATCAAGATTCATTAAGTGATAATAATAAAACCATACATGATGTCTTAAATGAAGGTAAAATCACTTATCCTGTTTTGCAATTCTTTACTCAAAACCATGACAAGGCAAAACTTGGATTAGGTGATCTCACTGAGGTATACATTGAGTTAAAAAAAGTCACCTTCAACTATCAGGAAGGAGCTAACTGGGTAGGAATCATATTTGGTGTATACAATCTTGTGTCAGCCATATTCGCCTTCTTCCTTCCAGCCATCGCTAAGAAATTAGGTCGAAAGCGCACCCATGAGGTGTCACTTGTAATTGGAGCTATCGGTTTGATAAGCATCTATTTCGCTCCAAATGAATACTGGCTTATTGCATCAATGGTAGGTATAGGAGTTGCCTGGGCAAGTATTTTAGCCATGCCGTATGCGATCCTGGCTGGATCTATCCCATCACATAAAATGGGAGTTTATATGGGTATTTTCAACTTCTTTATTGTTATACCTCAGATTATTAATGCCCTGATTGGCGGCCCATTGGTTAAATACCTCTATGGCAATAACCCTGTATGGGCATTGGTTACCAGTGGTGTTTCATTTCTGATTGCCGCTGCTCTTGTTACAAGAGTGAAAGATGTAGATGATGAAGTTGAAGAACAATAATTAAAAAGATGATCAAAGGTTTCTTATTCGATCTGGACGGAGTAATTGTAGATACAGCCAAGTATCATTTCCTGGCATGGAAGAGGTTGGCCGATGAACTCAACATACCATTTACCTTGCACGACAATGAACGACTCAAAGGTGTTAGCCGAATGGCGTCATTGGAGATCATCCTGGAGATCGGCAATAAAAATTTAACAGAAGAAGAAAAACTTCGTTTTGCCACCAGGAAAAATGAGTGGTATGTGGATTACATCACGAAAATGGATCCGGAGGAAGTTTTACCCGGTGCTCTCAGTTTCCTGAGAGAATCGAAAAAGAATAATATTAAAATAGCGTTGGGTTCTGCCAGTAAAAATGCCATTACCATACTGGATCGGCTTGGAATATCGAATTACTTCGATGCACTGATCACAGGCAATGAGGTGAGCAATGCCAAACCTGATCCGGAGGTATTTTTGAAAGGGGCAGAAGCGCTTAGCCTAACACCAGAAGAATGCATTGTTTTCGAAGATGCCAAAGCAGGCATCGAAGCTGCACGAAATGGAGGGATGCTTTGTATCGGCATAGGCTCCAATGATATTTTAGGAGAAGCCGACCTTGTGGTTGATGGCCTCCATGACCTGACTGTTGATCAGGCATTAAAACTTAATGATAAATACAAAAGCAATAGATAGATGAAAGACTACATTCAAAAAGACGAATGGAAAATCATTGAAAAAGGATTTAACCCTGAAAATAACAGGATTTCCGAGAGTATTTTCAGTATTGGGAATGGACATATGGGCCAGCGGGCCAATTTCGAGGAGAGCTATAGTGGCGATAGTCTGCAAGGTTCCTACATGGCGGGTGTCTACTACCCCGATAAAACCCGTGTTGGCTGGTGGAAGAACGGTTATCCTGAATATTTCGCCAAAATTGTTAACTCCATTAACTGGATTGGGGTAAATGTAATCCTTGATGGACAGGAACTGGACCTGGCCAAATGTATTATTCATGATTTCGAGAGAGTGCTTGATATGAAGAGAGGCTTGCTCACAAGGCATGTTGAATTCACCAATGCGGCCGGTAACAGGTTTAAGTTATCCTCCACCCGGTTCTTAAGTGTAAATGAGCCCGATGCCAGTGTTCTCAGGTATAGTATCACACCTATTTCAACAAAAACTACCATCAGGTTTGAGCCCTACCTGGATGGAGATGTTACCAACGAAGATTCTAATTACGATGAAAACTTCTGGTTTGAAGTAAGCCAGGTATCAGACGATGAGACTAACCTGATTTGTATGGAGACTCTAAAAACTGGTTTCCAGGCTTGTGCTGCTATGAAACCATATTTCTTCATAGGTGACAAACACACCATGGTTGAAAACACCAACACATCCCTGGCTGGATTTGTCTCGAAGCGATCAAAGGTTGATGTGGAGCCCGGGCAAGAGTTTATGGTTATTAAATACGTAGCTATTGAGTCTTCTTTAAATATTGATAAAGAAGAACTAACAGCTCACACCAGGAAAAGAGTAGATGAGATTGCTGAAAAAGGTTTTGGCCTAATAAAAGAAGAGCACGAAGCAAAATGGTCTGACAAATGGCTTGAAAGTGACATTAAGATTGAAGGTGATGTGGCAGCCCAGCAGGCCATTCGTTATAATATTTTCCAGCTTTACCAAACCTATACCGGTGATGATCCACGTCTGAATATTGGCCCTAAAGGCTTTACAGGAGAAAAGTATGGTGGGGTAACTTATTGGGATACCGAGGCTTATTGCCTTCCTTTTTATCTCAGAACTGCCGACCATACCGTATCAAGAAACCTGTTAAAGTACAGGCACAATCATCTGCAAAAAGCAATTGAAAATGCCGAAAAATTAGGATTCTCCGATGGCGCTGCCCTCTACCCTATGGTAACGATCAATGGAGAAGAATGCCATAATGAGTGGGAAATCACCTTCGAAGAAATACACAGAAATGGTGCCATCGCCTATGCCATCTATAACTATGTAAATTATACAGGCGATAATTCAGTAATATCAGAATTTGCTCTTGAGGTTCTTATTGCAATTTCAAGGTTCTGGAAACAACGTGTAAGCTGGTCAGAAGATAAAAATGCTTTTGTGATACTTGGTGTTACAGGACCGAACGAATACGAAAACAACGTAAGTAACAACTGGTACACTAACACCATTGCCAAATGGACCATGGAGTATACCATTGAGCAGATCAACAGGTTGCAGTCTGTAAACAATAATGAACTTGAATCTATTTTTGAAAAAGTCAATTTCAATATGGATGAGATTTCTGACTGGCAAAATATTGTTGATAATATTTACCAACCATATGATGGAAACAGGGATGTATTCCTTCAGCAGGACGGATTTCTGGACAAAGAACTTATACCTGTTAAGGATCTACCCGAATCTGAAAGGCCTATTCATAAGAAATGGTCATGGGACAGGATCCTTCGCTCGTGCTACATAAAACAGGCAGACGTATTACAAGGGTTATATATGCTGGAAGATCGTTATGATCTGGAAACCATAAAGAGGAATTTCTATTTCTACGAACCTTATACCGTTCATGAGTCTTCGTTATCAGCCAGTGTTCATTGTATTATGGCAAGTGCTATTGGTAATCATGAAAAGGCCTATGAAATGTACCTGCGTTCTGCCAGGTTAGACCTTGACGACTATAATGATGATACCAACGATGGTCTTCATATTACCAGCATGGGTGGTACATGGATGTCGATTGTGGAAGGTTTCGCAGGCTTAAGGGTAAGGAATGATAAACTTATCCTGAATCCAATCATTCCCGAATCATGGAAGAGTTATTCATTTAGAATAGTGTTCAGAAATACCCTGCTCAAGGTCAGTGTAAAAACCGAAGGTACTGTTATCAGTAATGATGGACAAAACGCAATAGAAATTGTTATCGGAGATAAGGGTATTACTATACCTCCGGGAACTGAAACGGATCCAATAGACCAGCTATCAAAATCTATTGCATAAGCAGCATTTTAGGAGTTTTTATTAAGTAAATCCTGTCCTGTTTTTATGCTATTACCCTAATTTTAGTTAAACTTGGGGAAAATTAAAATAAAGACGAAATGCTTAACCTAAAAACTAACTTATTTCAACTACTTGTTGTATTCTCATTAGGTGTTCTGATATCTTGTGGAGGTGGTCAGGAGAAAACTGAAGACGAATCTGAAGCCTTTGATGCTGCCAAGGAAAGTTTAAAAGAAAATATTGAAGGAGTAATGGTTAATCTGCCAGATCCTACCGACCTTCCTTATCTTTTACAGGCAACCGGAGCTGATTTTAATGCATCATTAATAAACAGTAAAGATGTTGCAGACAAGTATAAGTCAACTTTCGACAAAACAGCACTTAATTTAGGCATATACGCTGCTGACATTGGGTATTTGAGCTCTTATGAACAAACGCAGGATGCACTGGATTACTTGCAGGTTGCTAAACAACTATCTGAGCATCTGGGTGTAGTTGATGCTGTAGACCAGGTTGTAATGGAACGCTTCGAAGAAAATATTGATGACAGAGATTCCTTAAATAGCATCATAGACTCTGCCATTGATGATGTTGATCAGTATCTTAAGTCTGAAGAAAGAAATAAAGTTGCTGCATTGGTTACAACAGGCAGTTTTATTGAAGGCCTTTATGTATCTACAGAACTGGTAAGAACATATCCAAAAGACCTTTTACCTGATGATGCACGAAATCTTATCTTAACACCAGTAATTAAGATTATCCTGGATCAGGAAAGTTCAGTTGCTGAATTGATCAAGCTTATTGAATCTCTGCCCGAAGATGATCTAACAAAGCAAATCAAATCTGACCTTGTAGTATTGCAGAATAACTATGCTGATTTGAACATGGAAGACCAAATTAAGAACAACAGGGCTGACCTGATGCTTTCTGATAAAACCCTGGAAGAAATTACAGCTACTGTAAACAAGATGAGATCAGAGATTATTCAGTAGAATTAAAGCATTTATCTAATTGAAAAGACTGTCTTAGGGCAGTCTTTTTTTTACATTCATAATGATTGTAATGAATTTAAAACAATCACAATCCATGAAGTAAGATAAGTTCATTTCACATTACTGCCATAGGCAGTTAATATTATGGCCAGGGTCGTTAGACTCTGGATAATAAATAATATTGGTATAGTTCCGTAGGAACGGTACAATTACATAAAGAGCTCAAACAGATACTCGCTATTAGAATCAATCCTTAATCTTCTCAATAGATTAAGATATTTAATTTCGTTCCTAAGGAACTTGTCTTGCTATGTTGTTTTCGAGGGACTTACATCCCTCGTTAGATTATAATCCGCCTATGGCGGATAAAGATACTTTATAAACTATATTGATAATATCTAGGTGTGATGTTTTTAAGAAATATTAATTGTCTACAAAATGTTTAAGGTGCAATTGCCCCGAATATAAATATTCTACCAACAAACAGGACTACTTGCCATTAATCCGACATGTTTTATTCATATTTAAACAGTATTAATTTGAATAAAATATCCCGAATTGACCACATTACGATCCCATCGGAACCTCTAACCATTTAACTTTGTTTTTTCAGCGGAAAGGTTATATTTTCGGTAACGAATAACCACCATAATTATGAGCAAAGCCTTATTAGAAGCCCTTATTAAACTTTTTGCAATAATTGCCAAAGAAGATGATATAACAGCGGAAGAACGTGAAAAGGTTAAGCTTATCATGCGCAATATTTTAAATGAAGAACTGGTAGCTGAATATATCCAGAAATTTGATAAAGAGGTGGACAGGCTTATAAAAGAAACAGAGGGTAAAACTGACGAAGAGGTTATCTCTGAGTTAAGCAAGCAACTTAATACTGAACTCACAAGGCATCAGAAAATTGCTTCCCTGGTACAACTTTCAGCGATTACCATGGCCGATGGCGTTATATCTGATCGTGAGGCCGAACTTATAGAACTGATCAGGGAGAACTTTAATGTAAACGTTGAAGAACATGCCTCGATCAATATGTTTGTGGAGGGCAGATCGCAGGATCAGCTCAATAACCAAAACATCCTCATTATAGATAGCAATAAATATGATAAGGAATCAGCATTTCATCATATCAAAAGAAAAGGAATTGAAGGCTGTATAGCTATTATTCACATACCTGACAGTAATTCATACTTCATTAAGAATATTGGCAAGAATACGGTCTATGTAAACGGATTACCACTACCCGAACACCATATTAAGCCTTTTGGCTCAGGAAGTTCAATCAGGGGTAAGTTCGAAACAGTTTATTACACAGATGTAATCTCAGAATTCACTGATGCTAAAAACCTGCAAAAGCTATCGCTTGAGATAGATCATATAGGTTATACTTTCAAGAACGGGCATATTGGCCTCAGGAATATACATTTTGCAGAAAATTCGGGTAAACTGCTGGGTATTATGGGAGCCAGTGGTTCTGGTAAATCAACCCTGCTTAATGTACTGAATGGCTCTGAAAAGCCAACCGAAGGAAAGGTAGTGCTTAATGGTGTTAATATTCATGAAAACCCGAAATTCATCGAAGGATCTATTGGGTTTGTACCACAGGATGATTTGCTGTTCGACCAGCTTACGGTATATCAAAACCTTTACTATGCTGCCAAACTGTGTTTCAGTGATCTTAACAAGGAAGAAATTGACAAGCTTGTTAACAAAACATTATCAAACCTGGGCTTATATGAAATAAGGAATCTGCAGGTTGGCTCCCCTCTTGACAAGGTAATTAGTGGTGGCCAGAGGAAAAGGGTGAACATTGCCCTGGAACTCCTGAGAGAACCCAGCATTCTTTATGTTGATGAGCCTACTTCAGGTTTATCTTCGAGAGATTCTGAAAATATCATGGATCTGCTGAAGGACCTCTCGCTCAATGGAAAAATAGTCTTTGTCGTTATTCACCAGCCCTCTTCAGTGATCTTTAAAATGTTTGATAAACTTCTGGTTCTTGATACCGGGGGGTACCAAATATTTTATGGTGATCCGGTTGAGTCAATCATCTACTTCAGAGAAGTGGCCAAACTACTTGAAAGCGACAAAGGAGAATGTGCCACCTGCGGCAATGTAAACTCAGAGCAGGTTTTCGACATTATTGAATCCAGAATTGTTGATGAATATGGCAATCTGACAAAAGACAGAAAGGTAACACCCGAGCAGTGGAACAGGTTTTATGAAACCAACCTGGAGCAACCCCATATCAAGGTTGCCAAGGGGCAGCCTGAATCTTCACTTAAAATTCCATCTTCCTGGAACCAGACAAAAATATTTGTCTTCCGGGATGCCCTGGCCAAGCTTGCCAATAAGCAATATGTGCTTATCAACCTGTTCGAAGCCCCCTTGCTGGCTATTGTTCTGGCATTTTTTGTAAAGTACTCTCCTTCGGCAGAATATGTTTTCTTCAAAAACCAGAATATTCCCTCCTACCTGTTTATGAGCATTATTGTGGCATTGTTTATGGGATTAACTGTGAGTGCCGAGGAGATAATTAAGGATAAAAAAATACTGAAACGGGAATCATTTCTTAACCTTAGTACTAATAGTTACTTTACCTCAAAACTGATGACCCAGTTTGCCATTTCAGCGATACAAACCTTTTTGTTCGTTATAATCGGTAATACAATTTTGGGTATCCATGATATGTATTTTTCATTATGGATAGTCCTGTTTACTACGGCAGCATTTGCCAACCTGCTAGCACTGAATATCTCGGCAGCCATGAATTCGGTGGTTACAGTCTATATTCTGATCCCTTTCTTATTGATCCCCCAGATTTTGCTTAGCGGTGTAGTTGTTAAGTTTGATCAACTTAACAAAATCATTCGCAATGAGATCGATGTTCCGATAGTTGGGGATTTAATGGTATCACGATGGGCCCTGGAATCTGCCCTGGTTGACCAATTTGTGAACAATAAGTTTGAGAAAAAGTATTATGAAGTAGATAAACAAATAGCCGAAAACCGATATATCAGTGTTTATTTACTACCAACCGTTGAGAAGCTCCTACTAGAAGGATTTGAAGCTTCTAAGAAAAAGGCCACCCTGAAAGATGCTGAAGACAAATTAAAAACTGTTCATAATGAGATAAGTGTATTATTGGAAAGAGTAGGAAAAAATAACCTTCCTGAAGCAGAAAAGATCAATGTGGCACAAATTGACCAGGATGTATTAACCAAAACATTCAAATTCCTTAAGAACTATAAAGAATTTATTATTAAAAAACAGGATAGGGCAATGGCCGGCAAGGACGAGATCACTTCATCACTTCTCAAAGAAGGTAATTATATGCTCCTGATGAATAAATACCATAATGACGTAATTGCACATACTGTAACCAACAGTATATCAACCACACGCATTGCAGAGCATAGAAACAGGTTGCATCGACTCTCTGATCCGGTTTTTGATACCAATCACCGGCCAAGACATATTTTTGATTACAGAACACCGCTTTATGTGCCTATCAAGCATTTTGCCGGCATGTATATGCCAACCACCGTTTTTAATACGTTAGTTGTCTGGTTGATGACCCTCCTCATGGGTATAGCCTTGTACAATAACTGGCTGGTAAGATTGGCTAAACTATTTGAAAAACATTAGACGGTAATAACTACCTCATCACCTTCATGAATGATGCCTGTATCCAGGGGGATCAGGTTTATTCCAAAGTAAACCTTGTTTTCCTGCCTTCGGAAAGTGCTGAGTGTCTTTAGTGGTTCGCTGGATGAAATTCCGCTTTGCTGATCAATATTAATCACCTTACACCTGGCACTGCGTTTGGCATTTCTAAAACCAATCGCTCCAATTTTAATCTCCTTCCAATCATCCTCTTCAAATGGATTATCCCCATCGATTACAATATTAGCCCTGAACCTGTCCATAGCCACAGGTTGGGTCATTCTGTTGTTTAAGTCCTGCAAGGAAGCCTCTGTGGTAAGTAAAGCAGGATAACCATCAGCAAAACTTACAATGCCATTATCATCGGGTGGCTTTATATTTCTGATATCATCATCAGCCATATAAATCAGAGTTACTTTTTCTTCCAGAATATCACTGAACCACTGGTTTATCTTATCATCCGTTGCATGCGCTTTGAAATATGAACCCCATACCTGCACTTTGGCGGGATACTGGAATTTTTCCGGATCGATGCGCATCTCTTCTCCCGAAGGAATGTGTGTAATCAGTAAATCATCATGAAATTCAGGCTGAAACTGAGATAACACCGACAATTGTCTCTGACTTAGAAAATTACCATCAGCATCAGCCAGCATCCACCTTCTATCCATAGATAATCCCCTCCTGCCAACTGTTGCACAACAGAGTTCCTTACCCCTTAAACCCTTTACAGGATATTCGTATAACCCGGTTACTTTCATCAATACAAAGATAACTTTTTAGTGAAAACCGTAACTACCAGCCATAAGAATCTGCAATAATCTTAATTAAGATAAAAAAATGAAGGCTTGCTAATTTTATGTATCTTTCCTGAGCATATTTTTAATACTTCTCATTCGATTATGAAGAATATAATAGTAACAATCCTGTCATTCCTACTATTATTCAGTTGTACACAAGATAAACTACCAGACTATTATGTTGAAGGGATATCCAATCCGGTTATAGATCTTAGTGGGACATGGAAAATAAATACAAATCCAACATCAGATTTCTGGAAACAGGATGCACCGGTTCACAAGTGGAAAGATGTGCTGGTGCCTGGTGAATTAATGATGCAGGGATTTGCCATTAAGCATGATCAGCCCTTTGTTTATAAAAAGGAGGTTGATATCCCTTCAGACTACGAAAACAAATCAGTAATCCTTCAGTTTGATGGGGTTTACAGTTATGCCAGGGTATGGGTGAACGGTAATTTTGTGCGCGATCATTCGGGTGGATTTACCCGTTGGGATTGTGATATCACCCCTTTTGTAAAAGCAGGAAAAACTGCTATGCTTACTGTAGAAGTAACCGACAAGGCTGATGAAATATCTTATGCAAGCGGCTATGCCAAGCATCCAATTGGTGGTATTCTTCGCGGTGTTCGTTTGATGGCATTGCCTGTCAATTATCCAACGGATATTACGATTATAACTGATCTGGATGAAGACTACCAACATGCTACTTTGATGATCTCAGGTAAAACAATAAAGCAATCTGAAAAGGCGAATATAACACTCGAGTTGTTAGATGTTGATGACAAAAAAGTTGAACTGGAGAATAACACCATTCTATTAAATAGCAGACCGTCATTTCAAATTGTAAATCATATCAGCAATCCTTTAAAATGGGATGCCGAACACCCTAATCTTTATAAGTTAAAAGTCTCTTATCACGAAGATGATCAACTGGTATGGCACAAGGTTTATAAGGTTGGATTTCGCAAGATATATGTTAAAGGCAACAGGTTGCTTGTTAATGGCAAAGAGGTAAAACTAAAAGGTGCCAATCGACATGATGTGCATCCTATGCTTGGCAGGGTATCGGTGCCTGTTTATGAGTTAATGGATGTTTTACTTGCCAAAGAAGCGAACATGAACTTCATTCGAACCTCTCACTACCCTCCTACTGACAACTTTTTAAGTCTCTGTGATGAATATGGTATTTATGTTGAAGATGAAACAGCCGTATGTTTTGTTGGTTCTCATCGCACCAAAGAATACCGGCCCGGATCAACCGAAAATAATCCTGATTATAACGAAAAGTACATGTCGCAGTTGAAAGAAATGGTCACCAATCATAAAAACCATCCATCAGTAATTATTTGGTCGATCGGCAATGAAAACTCATTTGGCAACAACTTTAAGGAGTCGTACGACTGGGCAAAAGAAACCGATAATACACGTCCTGTTATTTTCAGTTATCCTGGGCATGTGCCCGACAGTGTGCAAGTTTTTGATGTTCTAAGTATGCACTATCCTGGTTTATCTGGTACTATGAATCAGATTGGCAAGAAAACAGAAGCTTTTGGCTACAAGCAGATGCCGGTTATTTTTGATGAGTGGGCCCATGTAGCCTGCTATAACAACTTTACCGTAAAGGAAGATCCTAATGTAAGAGACTTCTGGGGCATGAGCCTGGATAGTATGTGGCAAAAGACTTTCGAGGCTGATGGTGGTCTTGGTGGGGCCATTTGGGGCATGATCGATGAGACATTTATGCTTCCTGACACCCTGCCTGGTTTTAATGAATGGTGGGGAATAATCGATGATCATGTGATTCCGGCAGAATATACCGGCAATAATATTGGCTATGGTGAATGGGGTATTATAGATATATGGCGTAGGAAAAAGCCTGAATTCTGGAATACTAAAAAAGCCTACTCGCCTGTAAAAATCCTTAAAACCAAATTCGATAGTTTTTCTACGGATGAGCCTGTCCTTATTCCTGTTTACAACCGTTTCGATCATACAAATATTAATGAACTGACTATAAAAAAGGTTTACAAAGGGGTAGAAACACAGGTGCCTCCTCCGGACATCGAACCACATGCAAAGGGAACCCTGTCTATTATAATGCAGGAATGGGATCCATCAGAAACAGTTTCGGTTGAGTTTTATAATAAGGAGAATCAGCTTATTGATAAATACATGTTACGAATACCGGGCAATCACATAATGACTGATAGTAAGTCAAAAGAACCTGTTCGGATTGAGGAAGATGAAAAAAGGTTAGTCGTGCAATGTGAAAATGAAACCAGTGTGATTCTTGACAAAGAGACAGGTCTTATCAATGAGATTCGGAGCCCTGCGGGTAAATTCTCTGTTTCAGGGCCGACACTCAACCTGCGAACAAAAGGGAAACCTGTAATGTATTCTTATCACACTATAAATGAGTATGATAAAAATTGGCAGATGAAAGAGTTCTATTATGAAGAATCGGATAATTCTGTTGCAGTAACAATCAAAGGTGAATATGAAAAACTATCATCGGTTAGTTTTAAAATCAAGATCAGCTCCAATGGAGAAATAGAGGTAGCTTATCAAATTGAGAACATGCCACAGGAATATATCCGTGAGCTGGGAATAAAATTCGAATTAGAGAACAAAATTGATTCTATTGGTTGGGAAAGAAATCCCTACTGGAGTTATTATCCCGATGATCACCTGTCGGCACGCAAAGGAACAACCCGCCTTTATGCGCAGGAACAGAAAATCTACAGAGCTGATCCTCAAAAAAGCTGGAATGAAGACAGCAAGAGTTTCTACTACGATGGCATAGAAAATGAGGTATTACAGGGACAGCTTACCAATAAGGCCAGGGCAACCAAGGAAAACATTTACAACTATGAACTATACGATGGTGGTTTGCCAATTATCTCAGTGGTTGGCAATGGTGATATAAGTTGTAGAATAGCTAAGCACAATAATAAAATCAAGCTTTTTGCCAATAACGAAATGGATTACGTTGATTTAAGCTGGGGTAATTATCAGCGAAATATTTTGTTTGAAGGAAGTTATTCGAATGCAGTGGTTTTCAAGGTTAAAACACTCACCCCATAAGTTTTGGGAGCGTTACTTATTGCTCAAATTAACTTTGGTTATGTTAAGGACCACTATGTTTTCCAGGGATTATAATCACTCATATAATCCTGTTGTTGAATAATTACCGCTTTCGGGATGCTTCGTTCATAGTGAACAGCAAAGCCATAATCGTAGCAGAGGAAATAAGTGGCAGTACCGTATTTATAAATTCCGCTAAACACCCCATATTGGTAACCCAACTTGTCGAGTAGTTCTTTACGCACAACTGCTTTCCCCTGTGGACAGAGCGTTTTCAGAATTCTCCTGTTTTTTCTAATTTGTCGGTTTACTGCAATTATCAGTTGCTCATCATCCCGCTTCACACGGTTGTTAAACGCATTCCGGCAATAGGCATCACAGAATTTTTTATCGAGCCTTCCCTGAATTGGATTACCACACTCCTGGCAGGTTTTTTGGATATTTTTAGGTGTTTTAGCCATTTGTTTGCGTTATTTATTCATTTTTTAAAATACTTATTTTCGAATACTCTTTTCAATTCTACATCTGCATAAATACATTATTGATTGATATAAGACTTTATTCTTTTCAACTAAAAAAAATTATGGGGGGGGGTATTTTACATTTTTATAAATACTTATTTTCGAATATAAGCATTTATTCAATAGGATATTATATTTTGTTAAGTGTAATTAGCAGAAAAAGAGATATGCAAAAGACAAGTATCACGTTGGAGTCAAAATTCCATCGAGGGTCCAGACAAATTTTGGTTCGTTACTGGCACAATCCGACAATCAATGATCTGGTACGAAGTATGGGAGGCAAATATAGTAATACTTACAGTTGCTGGTATGTGAAGTTTTCAGAAGAAAACCTGCTCTATTTAAGGCAGCAATTGGTTGACTTCAATGTTTTGTTTGTCAACGGAGAAGTTGAACAAAAAAAGCAAGATAAACTGACAGGAAAGAAAAGGATTGCTTCTGGTGCCACCTCCTATATTAGTCAACTTAATAAAACCAAAGAACAGGAAATAAAGTTATATGAGCAATATTTACGTGGCCAACGGTACAGTAAAAGTACAATCGAAAGCTATTTAACTTTTGTTCGATCATTCCTGGGTTATTATAGTAACAAGGAGTCTGCATACATTACTATACGTGACATTCACAAGTATAACTACGATGTAATTGTGAAGAACAGATACTCGATCAGTTATCAGAGACAATTTATTGGTGCCATAAAATTATTCTTTAGCTATGTAACCCATTGTACGTTTGATACTGATGAACTGGAGCGACCACGCAAGGAAAAGAAATTACCTACAGTCCTTAGTAAAGGAGAAATAAGGCAAGTCCTGGTGGGGACAAAAAATCTTAAGCACAAGACCATTCTCAGCACTATCTATTCTTGCGGATTAAGGATCAGTGAAGCTTTAAACCTACGAATTGGAGACGTTGATCCGGACAGAATGCAAATACATATTAAAGGTGCCAAGGGTAAAAAAGACAGGTATGTGAAGATTGCCAAAGCCAACTATATGGTAATAAAATCATATTTAAATGAGTATACGCCCCGATACTATTTATTTGAGGGCCCTGACAACAATCGATATAGTTCGAGCAGTGTAAGGCAGGTCTTAAAACGAGCCTGTAAAAAAGCAGGGATTAGAAAGTACGTAACACCTCATACTTTACGTCACTCCTATGCTACTCATATGTTAGAGCTCGGTATTGATTTGCGCTATGTTCAAACATTCCTGGGTCATAAGAAACCAGAGACCACAATGATTTACACTCATGTAAGTTCAGAAAAGGTAGATAACATGGCGAATCCTCTTGACGAGCTATTCAGGGAAGAGCTAATAGGCCTCTCGGATAAACACAACAGAAATTCCTCAAAACCTACGCTTATCCCAAAAAGTGATTGGGGATATTAGTATATTCGCTACACATATAAAGAGTTGGCGCTAATTTAAACTTGAATCATGAGAATCTTACTTGGAACTATACTTGTTTACCTTTTTGTTAGTTGTAGTGATAACAAACAGGACGCATCCTCCAATGACAATATTGTTTCTACTGACATAAATGACACGACTTCGGTGATTACACCCATCGTGAGCATCTCAATGGATACATTATCATTCAATACTTCTGACTCAGAGAATTATCACGAAATTAAAATTGTTGAACTTGATAGTTTAACAATCCATTTTACATTGAAAGTTGTTGATCAAATTGATAATACTATTCATGATATCCAAGGCAAAGCATCTGTCATTCCAAGCTCAATGGACAATATGACAACAATAATTGACGATAAAGATTTTGCATATCCTAGTAAAGAATATTTGTTCCAGGATTTAGATTGCATCGTAAGTATTTCAATTGAATCAGAAAGTAAAAGTTTCTTAAGTTTTGACTGGGATGGGAAATGCGCTCCCAATGGAATAAAAACATCTTCAACACAAAAATTAAAGCGAGTAAGATAAAAGAGGACTTACTAATGACTTAAACTAGCGCCAACAATGGGCTTCGCAGCATTGGGGGCATTAATGTATGCTGACATTACAGTTTTAGTTATTAACTTTAGGTGTCCGGGGACAGTGTCGAAGGTTGAATGCCCCCCACGCTGGCAGCCCGGAGCCGTTAGGCATAATAAATTCGTGCACCAATAA
>JBDLIU010000013.1:0-34807 GCA_039714715.1 Bacteroidota bacterium | reverse complement strand
TGCAAGTTATCATATCTATAAATTATCTGAAATAAATATGAGCCTAAAAGAAAAAATTGATCAGGATATAAAACAGGCGATGCTGGCTAAAAAGAAGGATGAACTAACCGCATTGCGGGGAATAAAGTCTTCGATTTTACTGGCTGAAACAGAAAAAGGAGCCGGAGGTGGAATTTCTGCTGATGTAGAAATGAAATTGTTAATGAAGGCAGCCAAACAAAGGAAGGAGTCTGCGGAACTGTATGAGAAAGAAGGAAGAACTGACCTTGCTGAAAAAGAGAGCTTTGAGCTGGAAGTAATATCAAGATATCTGCCAAAAGCCTTGTCTGAGGAAGAATTGGAGAAGGAAGTTAAAGCAATTATCGAGGAAACAGGTGCTGAATCTATGGCCGAAATGGGTAAGGTGATGGGAATGGCATCCAAAAAACTGGCCGGGGTAGCCGATGGTAAAGCAATTGCCAATATTGTTAAACAATTACTTTCAGGCAATTGAGTATAATTGATATTGTCATATTAGTCCCATTAATTATAGGAGCTATTGCAGGTTTCCGAAAGGGTTTTATAATGGAAGTGGTTTCGCTACTGGCATTAATACTGGCAGTAATCGGTGCATTCCATTTTCTTCATTGGGGCATAACTGTTTTAACAGAGAATTTCCAGGTATCGGGTAAGTTCTTACCTTTTTTAGCCTTCGTTTTGATTTTCGTTGGTATTGTTATCATAGTTAATACTATTGGTAAATTATTCAAGAAAATAGTTGACATGGTATTACTTGGAGGCTTGGATAAAATAGCAGGCGGCTTATTAGGAGCTATAAAATGGGTATTCCTGCTGTCTGTTTTAATATGGATGTTCCAGGTATTTGGGCTTGAGTTACCACAACATTTACGGGATGGATCATTTTTATACCCATTTGTTGTCGGCATTGCGCCTGCAACGGTTGATTTATTTGGGCTGATTATACCGGCCTCTTCAGACCTTTTAGATAATATTGCAGACTTATTAAACTTTTCAACACAGTAATTGTTTATTTTGGTGTTATTACTGAAAGAGATTAAATGGAAGTAAAAGAAAAAGAAGGATTTAAATATATAGATGAAGGTGAAGGAGATATCTTACTCTTACTTCATGGACTTTTCGGAGCTTTGAGTAATTGGGAGGATGTTATTAATAAATTCTCTAAAACTCACCGGATTGTTATTCCATTATTACCCATTTACGATATGCCGCTAAGAGAGTCTGGAATGGAAGGGTTGACGGCTCACGTGGAAAATTTCGTAAACACCATGGGTTTTAAAGACCTGGTAGTCATGGGTAATTCTTTGGGAGGACATATAGGATTAATGTATACCTTAAATAATTCGGATAAAGTAAAGAACCTGGTACTTACAGGTAGTTCAGGACTATTTGAGAATTCTATGGGAGGCTCATATCCTAAGAGAGGTGATTGGGATTATATTAAAGAAAGGGTAGGCTATACATTTTACGATCCGAATACATTGGGAGATGATTATGTTCAGGAAATTTTTGATACACTTAAAAGCATTCCCAAAAGTTTACGCATTGTAGCCGTGGCAAAATCAGCACAAAGGCACAATATGGCCCATGATATCGTAAATATAAAGGCTCCTACACTATTAGTCTGGGGACTAAATGATACCATCACTCCACCGGTAGTAGCCCATGAATTTAATAAGCTGATACCAAACACTACTTTAAAATTCATTGATAAATGTTGCCATGCACCTATGATGGAACGACCTAATGAATTTAATGCTATATTAGAAGAGTATTTAAAAGCAAATTAATGATTGCTAAGGAACTTATAAATCAAATGATACCTCCGTTGAAGGTGACGGATACAGCAGCTTATGCTATTGTGTGGATGGAGGAATTCAGGACAAAAGAATTGCCAGTGGTAAAGAACGGCAAGTTTCTGGGTCTGATTAATGAAGAACAGATATTAGATTCTAATGATGATACCAGGCTTATCAGTAACTGTGACATTAGATGTGATCACTGTTTTGTACATGAAAATCAATATTTCTACGACATATTAAAAACAGCAATAGATAATAAGGTTGAATTAGTGGGGGTTGTTAATGATGAGGATAGATTTGTAGGAGTAATTACTATTCAGGATACAATCACTGCATTTGCGCAAACTACACCTGTTCATGCCCCTGGTAGCGTTGTGGTTTTATCGATGGATAGTCGTGATTATTCACTGTCAGAATTAAGCAGGTTTGTCGAAGAAAACCATGCCAGAATACTTAGCAGCTCTGTAAAACAGGACCCGGTTGATAATAGTAAGATCAAAGTAACACTTAAGATAAATCAGCAGGATATAAGTAGCATCGTTGCCACTTTTGAGAGATTTGAATACAAAATAATTTCAAGATTCCAGGAGACCGAAATCACTGATACTGATAGAGACAGAATTGATGGCCTGCTTAAATACTTGGATATTTAGCATAATCAAATGCGAATTGCAATTCATGGTAAACCTTTTGAGAATGACCTTGTAAAAGGGGTAGAAAAGATGTTTACCTTACTTAAGGAGCATGATATTGATTTTATCATTTCAGAATCATTCCACCCCTTCATAAGTGAAATTGGTAATTGTAAAGATCGACCAACCTACTCTAATCCCAGTGAGCTGGGAGATATCGATTTCATGTTTACATTAGGAGGAGATGGCACAATCCTGGAGGCAGTGACCCATATCGGAGAAAAGGAAACGCCCATTGTGGGTATTAATATGGGACGGCTGGGGTTTCTGGCAACAATTGGTCTTGACCAGATTAGCTATGCGCTCGATCAAATAAAAAACAAGAAATATATTATTGACAGAAGGGCGTTGCTTAGGTTAAATGATGATAACAACCTTTTTAAGGGTACTCCATTTGCATTAAATGATTTCTCAATTGTTAAGAAAGACACTTCCTCAATGATTGTAGTGAATGCTTATGTGGATGATGCTTTTTTAAATGCGTACTGGGCAGATGGCCTGGTAGTATCAACTCCTACAGGATCAACAGGATATTCTTTAAGTTGTGGAGGTCCGTTGGTTATGCCACATTCTAACAATTTTATTATTACTCCGATTAGTCCACATAATCTCAATGTAAGACCAATGGTAATTGATGACCAGAGTACAATGTCATTTACAATTAATGCCAGGGGCGATAATGTACTTATTGCTTTAGATTCAAGATCAGTTACCATTCCAACTTCTACAGAATTAACACTTAGAAAAGAGAAGTTTTCAGCATGTCTTGTGAAGTTTGAAGGCTATCATCCTTTTGATACACTAAGGCAAAAATTATATTGGGGACAGGATATCAGAAATTAAAAAATTTTAATTATTCCATCTTATAGTTACATTTGCTCCAATTAGGAGTTCCCACATATTTAATTATGCGCATATTTAGAATCTTTTTAGTTATAGGATTGTCCGGGCTACTGGCTTTTTCTGCGGATGCGCAATTAAGTAGGAGAAAAATAAAAAAGAATAACAAGTCCATGTCCAAATTTCGTGGAAAGAAGAACACATTCACGAAACAAAAGCAATACAGCTATTTTGGTGTCTCTGCCAATGCTATGACTTACCTGGGGGATATTGCCCCGAAGGCAACCTGGGGGAGTACTAAGCTTGGTTTTACCCGACCCGGAATTTCAGCCGTCTATGGCTATAGGTTTGGGCCAAGGTATACTGCACAAGCCTCTCTTTCTTATGGAAGGTTGCAAAGTGACGATTTTAAGGTAGCAGATCCAGCTGGAGAAGATTCTAAGTACAGGTATGTGAGGAATGCACATTTTAAAAATGATATTTTAGAGTTTTCGGCTATTGCCATCTTTGACTTATATAAAAATAGTGGGACCTATCTAAGCAGGGTAGAGTGGACCCCTTATGCATTTATCGGAGGGTCATTCTATCATCATAATCCTAAGGCCAGGGTACCGGATGAATATGTTCTACCCGCTGATCCCGGAGCCCGGTATGCGTTTGAGAATGCTGGTGATTGGGTAGCGTTACAGCCATTAGGCACTGAAGGTCAATTTGCCAATCTGGCTGAAACGGATGCTAATTATGGTCTTGAACCTTACAAATTGTGGCAATTCGCAATCCCTGTTGGAATAGGTATACGTTACAGGTTAAATGATGCTTTGGATGTATCCGCTGATATTTCATTCAGGATACTCTTTACTGATTATATCGATGATGTAAGTAAGAATTACGTTGATCTAGGGGTTCTTGATTCCGACCTGGCAAGAGCAATGTCAAATAAATCAAGGGATGCCTTATCAGCTACTGGAGATACCAGAGACATATCAGAATGGGGAACAGAAATTTATACAGGCATGGATGGTGTTCAGTATGAAATCATTAGTGGGTTTGGAAGAGAGCATTATAGCAATAATAGGGGTGGTTCTGGCGTTAATGACATGTATTATGTTACTAGTCTTCGTATTGCCTATATTATTGGGGGTAGATTTAAAAGAGCAAAGTTCAGGTAGAAAAAAATAATTTATGAAACCACGCTTTCTTTCCATACTATGGATACATGCGGTTCTCTTTTTATTGGTCAGCAATAGTTCCCTGGCACAAAAAAGAGAATATGGTTTTTCTTTAGGAGCCATGTATTATACAGGTGATTTAGCCAGAACATGGATTTTGCCCAATACCGGTATCTCCGGGATGGTCTTTTTAAGGAACAATATAAATAATCATTCGAGTGTTCGGGTATCATATACAGGTGGTTTTTTAAAAACGAATGACGCAAAGCCATTGGATGCATTTGCTTCAGCCAGGGCATCTTCGTTTAATACTTTTATTTCCGAGTTTTCAGCCAGTCTGGAATATTATTTTATAGATTACAAAAGCAAGAGAGCGACAGTAAACTGGTCGCCCTATTTTCATGGCGGTATTGGAATTTTTGGTATGATAGGTGAGAATGATAAATCTACAACCTATAGTAGTGTTCAGGCTGCGCTGCCTATTGGATTCGGCATTAAATTTCAACCAACGAAAAAATGGACTATCGGAATTGAATACGGTGCCAGGATTCTGTTTTTTGATTATTTGGATAATATCTCTGAGGGAGATGTTTTTGATAAAAACTATCAATATGGGAATAAATACGACAATGACAACTACTATTACATTGGTATTACCATCAGTAAGATAGTGTACAAAGTTGTTTGTCCCACATTACCAATAAAGCAAGGATTTCGTAGATAATAACTATCCCTTTCTGCCGTTTTTTAAATGATTTGGAATATTTTTGCAGACTAATTTGAGGCAGGACCGAAAATGTTAAAAATAGACAGTTCATATACTTTACCAAAGCATATTGCCGTTATTATGGATGGCAATGGTCGATGGGCAAAAAAAAGAGGGGCTGCCAGGGTTTTTGGTCATAAAAAAGGCACTAAGTCTGTAAGAGAAATTACCGAGGGATGTGCCGAGATTGGGGTTGAGTATTTGACATTGTATGCGTTTTCTACTGAAAACTGGGGAAGGCCAAAAGAAGAGGTTGATGCCTTAATGGAATTGCTTGTTTCATCACTACGTAAAGAATTGAAAACGTTGATGGACAATAATGTGAAACTTAATGCAATAGGAGATATTGATGGTTTGCCGGTAAAATGTGCTCATGAACTTGAAGACACGATAGAAAGAACATCTGGCAATACCGGGTTGATATTATCACTTGCATTAAACTATAGCGGCAGATGGGAGATTCTGAATGCTGTTAAGCAATTTAATGATGCAGTAAAAAGAGGGGAGGAACAAATTGATAAAATCGATGAAGAGGTGTTCAGTAAGTACTTAACAACCAGGGATATTCCGAATCCCGAGTTGTTAATAAGAACAAGCGGAGAACTTAGAATAAGCAACTTCCTTTTATGGCAATTAGCTTATACAGAGCTCTATTTTACTGACGTGCTCTGGCCCGATTTTAGGAAAAAACATTTAATAGAAGCTTTGGAAGCGTTTCAAAAAAGAGAAAGAAGATTTGGTAAAATTAGTGTGCAAGATTAGAGGTAAGGAAATGATAAAAAGATATTTATTAGCGCTTCTGGTAATGCTATCTTTTGGGATAACAAGTTACTCACAGGATGACCCGAATGCAGTTCAATATGGACTTGTAAATGAATATGAAATAGGTGGGATTCAAATCGAGGGGAATAAATACCTTGACGGAAATGCACTGATATCTCTTACAGGCCTTAAGGTTGGAGACCGGATTAAGGTTCCGGGTGAATCTTTAAGCGGAGCTATCAAAAAGGTATGGAAACATGGTTTGGTAGCTGATGCAGGGATATATCAGGAGAAAATTGAAGAGGGTAAAATATACCTGGTCCTTTTGGTTAAGGAGCGCCCCAGGATGTCGAAATTTGAGTTTTCCGGAATAAACAGAACACAAAAATCTGATCTCAATGAAGCACTTACACTGTATCGGGGTAAGGTGCTTACTGATGCAATTCTTAAAAATACTGAAAACACAGTCAAACAACATTTCATTGATAAAGGGTTTCTGAATTGTGAAATAGATATTAGACAGGTAGAAGATACTATACTGAGCAATCATGTAAGATTAAATATTAAGGTAAAGAAAAATGCGAAGGTAAAAATTGACCGCATCAATATTATTGGTGCCGATCTGGTTGCTGAACAAAAAATTAAGAGAAAGATGAAGAACACAAAAGAGCGTGTTCGATTCTCATTATTTAGTGACCTTTTTTACCGACTGTTCCATTTGAATGTTAAGTCATTCTTAACCGAAAGTAAGGATATGTCGAATGGGGTGTTTACAGATTACATCTCCAGACATGTAAACCTGAATTTCTTTAAAACCTCAAAATACATTGCTTCTGATTTCAGAGAAGATAAGGTGTCATTGCTCCAGTTTATGAATTCAAAAGGATTCAGAGATGCAGTAATAGTTACAGATTCGGTTTACAGAACAGGTGAGAGTACAATTAGCCTTGATGTTAAGATCGAGGAGGGTAAAAAATACTATTTCAGAAATATTGCATGGAGTGGTAATTATGTGTATTCTGATGATCAGTTATCAAATATACTAGGGATAAAAGCAGGGGATATATACGATATGGAAGACCTCAATAGCAGGCTTACCATGAACCCACAGGGCACAGATATTACCGGATTGTATATGGATGACGGTTATCTCTTCTTCAACATCAGACCTGTTGAGGTGGGAATTGTTGGAGATTCTATTGATATAGAAATGAGGATTTTTGAAGGCGCTCAGGCAACCATCAATAATGTTATTATTACAGGTAATGATCGTACCAATGAGCATGTAATAAGAAGGGAACTCAGAACATTGCCGGGGCAGAAATTTAGCAGATCTAATATAATTCGTGATCAACAACAGTTGGCTCAAATGGGTTATTTCGATCCTGAGCAAATCTCAATAAATCCTGTACCTAATCCGGCAGACAATACCGTTGATATTGAGTATGGTCTTGTTGAGAAACCAAGTGATCAGATTGAACTCTCCGGAGGATGGGGTGGTTTTTATGGCTTTGTGGGAACACTGGGGTTAACATTTAACAACTTCTCAGTAAGAAACATTCCACATTTCGATAAATGGAGACCTTTACCTGTAGGTGATGGCCAGAAATTATCAGTCAGAGCGCAAGCTAATGGTAAACAGTTCCAGAGTTATACACTTATGTTCTCGGAACCATGGTTAGGAGGGAAAAAACCAACATCTTTCACCTTTAGCTTAAATAGTTCAATTCAAGATTATACCAGTATGCCAAGTTATATTGGATATTATTCTTCAGGAGGAAAACTTAAGGTGCATTCTGCAACTGTTGGCATTGGTAAGAGACTAAAATGGCCAGATAATTACTTTACACTGAGTACATCATTATCTTATAAAGTGTACCAACTTGAAGATTACTCATATGGTGGGAGCTCCCTTGGATTTACAAGTGGTACAGCTACTACACCTTTATTAACAATTCAACTTGCTCGAAGTAGTATTGATAATCCTATGTATCCTGCAAGTGGATCATCGATATCTATAGCAACTAGCTTTACTCCTCCATTTTCTAAGTGGAGAGATATAGATTATGCTACTGCTCCTGCAGAAGAAAAATTCAAATGGGTTGAATACACCAAGTATATGTTTGATTTCAAGCATCATGTAACATTAGTTGATAAGCTTGTTTTGGCAACTAATGCTCACCTGGGTTTCATGAATACTTATTCTCCGGGACGTGTAGAGGTAGGGCCATTTGAACGATTCCAGTTAGGTGGTGACGGTTTAGCAGGCCAGAACTATATTCTAGGAACAGATATTATAGGTTTAAGAGGATATGAAAACCTCTCAATAAAACCTGATGAACAATATAATACCACCTATAGTGGTTTAAGAGGAGGTATAATTTATTCTAAGTATTCCATGGAGCTTAGGTATCCGGTTACTACCGGCCAGGCAGCAACTATATACCTGTTCTTGTTTGGCGAAGCAGGTAATAATTGGGATAATTACCAACAGTTCAATCCATTTGATGTTTATAAATCTGCAGGAATGGGAGCAAGGTTGTTTATGCCTGCCTTTGGGCTTATAGGGCTGAATTGGGGATATGGATTTGATACCTTACCAAGCACAGATGCACCTAGTGGAATGCAATTCCACTTTACAATTGGACAACAACTCAGATAAGAATTATGAGGGAAAAAATAAATCAATCTTATCTAAAAAAACTGGCATTTGCATTTTTGGCAATATGTTTGTGGTATACACCTGCACAGGCGCAAAAGTTCGGCTATGTTAATACAAACTTTATCCTGAATAAAATGCCTGAATATACAGAAGCCAAGGCTGAGATCGATAAGCTATCGCAAGCCTGGCAGGATGAAATTCAGACCATGCAAAAGGATATTTATGCAATGTATTCAGCCTTACAGGCAGAAGAAGTTCTGTTAACGCCTGAAATGAAAGAGGAAAGAATGAACACGATTAAGAAAAAAGAGGAGCAACTTAAAGAATACCAGAAAAAGGTGTTTGGCTTTGAAGGCCTGTTTTTTCTTAAAAAGAAGGAATTGATCAAACCGGTGCAAGACAAGGTTTATGAAGCTGTTGAAAAAGTTGCACACGACCACAGACTGCAAATTGTGTTTGATAAATCTGGTGAATTGGTAATGATTTATACAGACCCGATTCATGATTATACAGATTTTGTATTAGAAGAATTGGAGTTAGGTGATCCCAATGATGTAATTAAATAAAAGCAAGCAAAATATAGAATTATGAAAAACGTAAATATGAAAACTAAACTCTTAATGACCCTGGCGCTGGCCATTATTACAGTAAGTAGTATGGCTCAGGCTCAAAAGCCTCAGAAAATAGGTACACTTAATATGGAATATGTGTTGTCAGCAATGCCTGAGATAAAATCTATCCAATCTACTTTAGGTACACTGCAAGCTCAGTTACAGAAGCAAGGTGAGGCAAAACAAACTCAATACCAACAAAAAGTTGGCAGGTATCAAGCTGAAGGTGCATCCATGACAATCGGAGATCGTCAGCAACTGGAACGTGAGATAGCGGCTTTGGAAGAAGAGATGCAAACTTTTGGCTCATCTGCTCAATCAAGAATGGAAACAAAGCAGGCAGAGCTTATGGGCCCTATTAATAAAAAAGTAGGAGAAGCACTTGAGGCTATTGTAGCTGAGCATGGATTTACTCACATATTCAATGTAGGAGTACCTCAGGCGGGACTTGAGATATTGTATTACATTGATCCAGCCTATGATGTTTCGAACATGGTGCTGAAGAAAATGGGAATAGAACCTCCTGTAAACTAAAGAATAAAAAAGATTTAACTTAAAGCTTCATCGATTGGTGAAGCTTTTTTTGTGCTATCTGTTTGGATTGCACTTGTCTGATCTATCTTAGTATCATAATTATCAGAACTTAATTCAGGAAGAATGATTTATCCACGATTACTTAAAGAAGGAGATAAGGTGGCTATAGTGGCTCCAGCCGGAAAGTTAAAGCCTAATGCATTAGATAATGCTGTTAAGGCATTACAAGAATGGGGGCTAAAGGTTGAATTGGGTAGCAATTTGTATGGCGACAACGGATATTTTTCAGGAACCGATGAAGAAAGATTATCTGATCTTCAGAATGCAATCAACGATAAGTCAATTGCTGCAATTATCTGCGGAAGAGGTGGCTATGGATTAACCAGAATCCTTGAAAGAGTGAATTATACTCCTCTTTTGGATAATCCGAAATGGATTGTTGGGTTTAGTGATATTACAGCCATACAGCTAAAATTGTCAGCACTGGGAATGGCTAGTATTCATGGTCCTATGGGTGTATCTTTTAATATGGAGGGCGCCCAAGATTCCCTTAATGCATTGAAAGAATTATTATTCGGAGGTGCTTCTAAACTAACATCTAAAAAGTCTGAAGGGAAAAATGGCCAGACAAGAGGAATCATTACGGGTGGAAACCTGGCTCTGGTTGCTGATTCCATTGGTACGCCTAATGAGATAGATACGGACAACAAAATTTTAATGCTGGAAGAGGTAGGAGAAATGACCTACCGGGTAGACAGGATGCTATATCAGCTTCTCAGAGCGGGGAAATTAGATAACCTGGCAGGACTAGTAATTGGAGACTTCTCTGATATTGAGGAAGGAGATACTCCTTTTGGAACCACCTGGAAGGAAGAGTTGGATAAAGTACTTGAGAGTTTCGACTATCCAGTAGCCTATGGTTTTAACCTGGGGCATGAGGCTATCAATATGCCTGTTGCAGCAGGAGGTGAATATGAACTCAAGGTAACTTCAGGGTCAGCTACTTTAGAGTTAATAACAAATCTTGACTAAATCCGAATTATGCACTAGAGATTTGTTATAGGATCCTAATGCATATTTCTAAAATATTGCTCCTAGTAATAATCCTCCCAGGATAATTATGGGGGGTGGCCATTTAGTGAACTGCAGCAAGGCAAATGTTCCAATTACTATGGTTGGGTTATACCAATTTAATGGTAAAGGTTGGAATAATAAAAGCGCTGCTGCCACAACCATACCTGAACTGGCAGCTGTAATTCCTTCGAGCGATGCCCTGATAATCCGATAACGTTTTAAGTTACCCCATATACGGTAAACAAAGAAAATCAAGAAGGTGCCGGGCAGAAAAATACCAAGTGATGCAATAAATCCACCTGCAATTTTTCCTAAAACGCCATACTCTCTCATTGATAAGGACCCAACATATGCACTGAATGAAAATACCGGTCCAGGAACTGCCTGAGCAAATCCATATCCGGATAAAAACTCTGAAGAGCTTAAATAGTGTTTCACTTCAACAAATTCAGCGTAGAGTAGTGGGATAAGTACCTGTCCTCCACCAAAAATCAGGCTGCCATTACGATAGAAATTCTCGAAAATCTTTAAAGGTAATACATTAGTAAAAGTAGCCACTGCACCGGCAATTATTAAGATACCGCCCCATAATATGAATCCGTCCCATTTTATTTTTAATGGTTCGGTCTTTTCCACTATGTTTTGCTTCTTATATTTCAGTGCTGTAATTACTCCACCCAGAATAATTAGGAAAGGAAATAGATAGGGAGAGGCATACATGAAAGCTAGAATAGCTGATAATATCATCACCACAATCCCGGATTTAGACTCAATAACGGCTACACTGATCCTATACCCTGCATATGCAATAAATCCAACTGCCATTGGCTGGATGTAGTGGGTCATATCGATAAATATACTTTGGCTTTTTAGAAATGTAAAGCCCAGGGCCACCCCAGTCATAATACTAACAGCTGGTAATGCCCATACCAGCAGGGTTAAATAGGCCAATGGTATTCCACCAATTCTGAAACCTATAGCTGTAATGGTTTGGGTTGATGTTGGGCCGGGTAATATCTGGCACAAGGCATTAAGTTCCATTAATTCCTGCTCTGAAAGATAACCACGTTTTTCAACGAACCTCTCTATAAATAAGGCAATATGAACCTGTGGGCCACCAAATGCAGTGACAGCTAGAACAAGAACATCTTTGAGGAAAATGTAATATCTAACTTGTTTTATTGTCAACGTTTATCAGGTTATAGCAATTTAGGCTGTTCTATAAAGTTGCTAAATAATTTTAATAATGAGAGGAAATATCTCAATAAATCTCAATTTAAATCAACTAAAGATAGTATGCAGAACATTTAGCGACTTGAGCTTAGGCAGGTCGATATGCAAGTGATAATATTGAAGAATATCATTTAGAATGGTCTGTCTTTTGTCAGAATCCAGTTCAGGAGTATAACTTAATTCGCTTTGCAGCAACTTTTGTAGCAGTCTTGAAATGGATGGATCATCGTAATATTTTTGATTCCCCGTACTCTTAATAAATGACTCGGGAGTGTGTATTCCAAACCCAAGATATGTTGTTAATTTCAGTAAAAACTGCAAGTGAAAGCTATTGTTTTGCGGATTGTTTTCAAGGTCTATTATAGCTTGATATAGAAAATTAAAAAGCGGTTCGTTTTTATGTTTCTCAACAATGCATCTATTAACAATTTCTGCCAGGAACATGCTGATAGATGATTTATAGATATTTTGCCGGATATCCTGCAATGGATAAGACGATTTAATCTCTTTAAGCCGGTCAATATTACTGTCTGGTTTGTGGTAGGCTGTTAATTCAACAAGATTAAGGGATTCAAAATATCCGATTTTAAAATTTGATTTAGCTGATCGAACACCGTTAATGATATAGCTATTCAATCCGAGTTCTTCAGTATAAATAGTTGCGATTATTGAAGTTTCCCTATACTTTACAAACCTGAAAACAATGCCTTTAGTTGTAATTAACATACTATTCGATAATAGCTATTTTGCCTACTTGCTGATTGACACCATCTTTATCAGAAGCGAAAACATAATAAATACCGGATGAAATACTTGCAGTAGCTGAAAGCCCTTGCCATACAGCTGTATTACCATTTGCTTTAGTCTTAAATATTAATTTTCCGGATGCATCAGTAATCCAAACATCTACATTAACAGCTAAACCTTCAATCGTAACAATATCGTGCTGGCTTATGATTACAGGATTAGGAAAAATCTTAACTTCTTCCTTTTTCCCTGCCATTGTTGAGGTTCCCCTGTAAGAGACAAGGCCATTATCTGTGGTAATGAAAACCTCACCTGTATCATGATTAATTTCTATATCAATTATATAATTGGATGGCAGAGGACTATTTTCGGTATTGAAATGCAATATTTCTGTTCTGCCGTCATCATCAAATAGCCATAACCCGGAACTGGCCGCCATCCAGATGCGGTTGCCACCATCAATGGCTAAAGCTGTAATATTTTCATTCTTAAATAGAATGTTATTCTTATAAATCGGGTATACAGGATCAGGGGCAAGGTCTTGTAGAATACCCTGGGCATAAGCGTAGTATACTACACCCTTCTTAGTGGCAACCCACATTTTCCCTTCAAGGTCTAATGCTAAATCATTTACATATTTATCCGGCAGGTTGCCGGTATCAGGTTCATCATCTAGCAAGAGGCTATTATTTCCATCATGATCTACAACCATCAACCCGCCACCACTAATATCAGCTATTCTAAGCCAGTAGATGTCACCAGCTTTAAGAATTTGTAAGGCATCAGGAGCGTCTAACCCAGGTGATATGGCTTGCCATGAATTGGTGCTAATTTCATATTGATGTAATGCTTCGTTGGAAGAATAGTTAACCGCTGTAATTTCTCCACCTTGTTCACAAATGGCGGATATATATATGTTGGGGCCAGGAGGAATTAAATTATTAAGTGATGAATTATTTTCATTATAAATACTAAAGCTTTCACCATCCATTTTCATTATACCATAGCCCATGGAACTGAGGTAAAGGGCATCATCAGTCTGGGAATACACAGCTCCCGTAATGTCATAGAATTCAGGAATATCCTCTGTGTACTCAAGGCCTGAATCATTGTAGTTCTCCCATTCTCCCTCATGATAAACGAAAAACCCTGAATGGTTTCTCAATGGAAGATATGAACTGTTATAAGCAGGGGGGAATGCATATATTGATTTATTACCAAAATAAAGATTCACAATATCGCTGCTAAAAGGCCCATTAGGATATAGAGTATAATTCACCATATCATTGTTTACTTCAAGGCCATTCTTTTGGTCTGCTATATAAATCCCATAATTATTTATTACAGCTCCAATAGGTAGCTTGCTCTTAGTACTATTTATCAATGTAAGATCACCACCTTCATATGTGTAGATATTCTCTGTTGTTATAATTGCTGAAACAGCACCATTTTGGCTACTATGCATGAATTGGCTATCAGTAAGCAAATTAAGGTTTTGCCATGAAACACCATCATATTCAAACAACCCGGAATTATCAATGGCAGTAATTAAACCAGTCGGGGTGTTTAAAATAATCCTGGTTTCAGTAACAGGAAGTCCATTTGACAAGTCAAATTGTTCCCAATTGTTAAAATCTTTAAGATTGTCATTAAGGCTACCTCGAAGTACACCTGCCTCTGTTGCTATATAGAGGCTGTCTGAACTTATGCATGATGAATAGACAGTAATTTTTTCTCCAGTGGGGCCAAGTTCAAAGTAAGTGTCCATTACCAGTATTTTGTCCAGATCGATGATCATTAAACCAAAGTCCGTACTCAGGTAACTTAAATTTCCATTATGATAGATGTGATGAACCTCTTTGGAGCCATCGATATTGGCATCAATTAAATATCTGAAACCAATAATCTCATTATTATCAATAATGTCGATATTCCCGTTTCTGTAAGCTACTATTAGTTTGTTGGCATTGGGATTATATGAAATTGTGGTTATGTCACTATCATTTAGTCCCGTCATGCTGGTAACAGTCGTTATGTCTTTAGAGCGTAAATCATAAACGAAATAGGCATTTTTAGTTGCAGCAAATACTTGATCATTACCCTGCGTAATGGCTATCAGGCTGTTATAAGAGTTATGAGTACGCCAGGTACCAACAGGTATATCATTTTGAGAGAATACCTCAATGCTTGCGAATAAAAAAATAAAAATAATAAGCCCTCTACGAACCATTAGTTCTGCCTTCGATAAAACATTGCCTGCATCTGGCTTCATATTCATCTTTTTCTCCCAAAAGGACCTTTTGCTTATTATCAGAAAGTCTGTAAGTATAAGAAGCTAACGCTCCGCATTGCATACAAATTGCATGAACCTTGGTGACAAATTCTGCCATGGCCATTAAATGAGGCATAGGGCCAAACGGGGTGCCCTCAAAATCCATATCTAATCCTGCTACAATAACTCTTTTACCCTGAGCTGCCAGTTGTTGACATACTTTGGGCAGGTCCTCATCGAAAAATTGTGCTTCATCAACGCCAATCACATCGCTGTTTCCAGCCAGAAGTAAAATATCATTAGAGAATTCCACGGGGGTAGACCGGATGGCATTTTCATCATGCGAAACAACATCCGATTCATGATAACGCTTATCAACGGCTGGTTTGAAAATTTCGAGTGTTTGTTTAGCAAGTCTAGCCCGGTTAAGCCTTCTTATTAACTCTTCTGTTTTACCTGAAAACATAGATCCACAAATTACTTCGATCCATCCTGATTTCTTTGACTTATGATTTGCTATTTGTGGTTCAATAAACATAACTGGCTTTGCTGCACGAGCAATAAAAATAGGATATTACGTTGGACTTATAAACGATTTCAAGGTCAAAATTCAAAAAGTTGATCCTGATTTTGGCATATTTCCTCTGAAAGAGAATTACTTCAATTGTTAGAGGCCCCCAAGGGATCACTATGTGAGAACCTCGTATAAATTTTCTCGTGTAGCTTGCGTATCTTTAACACGAAAAAGTTTAAGTCGGTTTGTATATACAAAGGAACAAAATATAGAAATGGAGAGCAAACTCAATTTACAAGCAATTGACACATACGTAGAATCGTATTCCAATAAGCTGAGTGAGGAATTATTCCAGGGCAAAGAATCATTAACAGGCGATGATATTTTAAAGCTGCCGGTTAACCAGGTGGGGTTGCTGATTATTAATAATATATTCCAATCCTGGAATGAAGAGGCAGAAAAATTGAAAAGCCCCTACTTTGATTATGAGAATGCGGAGGTGCAAGCAGAACTTAAGAAATTAATGAACCTTCTTTCTAAAAATATACTTGTATCCAGGAGTGATTTTGGCCCTTTGTTAAAAAAGGCGGTTCTAGATACCATCCTACTTATGATTTCGCCCTATTCTTTTTATAAGTCTCTTGTAGAAGGAAAGGATCGTATAAGTATTTCATACATGGAGTCGGTAGCCAAGTTTGTAAAAATTAACCGCCAGTGTCTGGGGAAAATGATTGAGAAGGGGAAAGAGTCTCCCGGATTGTTAGAATTACCAGGAGAGCTTCTTAATTTGGCTTTGGGCACTGTAGATTCAACTCCAGAGAATATTGAAGGTTACGTAAAACAATTCTCAGAAATTGAGCCTTTCAATGAAGAGTCTTTCATAATAGCAGACAGAGAGTCTCACCCGGCCTATGAAGAGAAAGTGGCAGCTATGAGTTATGAGGATGAAGATGAGGAAGAGGAGGAAAAATCAGAAGGAACACTGAATGATAGTTTTATTTCGGAGAGCTATGAAAGTGTTGCAGATGAGTTAAAAAACTCTCAGAAGACTAACTCTCTGAAATCGATGCTCTCGATAAATCAGAAATTTATGTTTATCAACGATTTGTTTAATGACAGCCAGGAAGATTTCTCCAAGGTGCTTGATTTCCTGGAGACCTGTGAGTCGAAAGAAGTGGCTACCTCATTTATTCATAACAACTACCTGAAACATAATATCTGGAAAGCCAATGCTCCTCAGGTGAAGGAATTTATGGCGCTGCTTGATAAAAAGTTTGATAGCTGAATAACTTCCTGATTAGTGTTCCAGGTGTTGCATTCTATTGGCATCCAGTGCCAGAAAAATAAATAACAGGATACTGAATGAGAGCAGTGAAGAACCTCCGTAACTAAAGAAGGGGAGAGGAATCCCTATCACCGGGAATAAGCCAATGGTCATTCCAATATTTACTGCAAAATGGAACAATAGAATACTGGCAACAGAATAGCCATAAATCCTTACAAATGCCCATTTCTGTCTTTCAGCAAGGAATATAATTCTCAGAAATAGAGTTATAAATAAGAATATTAACACAAAACTTCCTATCCATCCATGTTCTTCGCCAATGGTGCAAAAGATGAAATCGGTACTTTGTTCCGGCACAAAATCGAAAGTGGTTTGTGTACCATGTAGATACCCCTTGCCGGCTATCCCTCCGGAACCGATAGCAATTTTAGACTGTGTAACATTCCATCCTACACCTAATGGGTCGATATTAGGATTCAGTAAAACAAGGATCCTGTTTTGCTGGTGGGGTTTCAAGAAGCTATTAAAAGCATAATCAACTCCTTCGAACATGCCGGAAACAACAATGGCTAATCCGGTGATTATCAGGATGCGCTTTATGGATTTACGATTGAAAATAACAAAAATTACTGCTAGAGAAGCAGTGCCTATCCATAGGTACGAATGGTTTTGAACCAGCAATGCCAATAGTGATATAACAGCAACAATTAATCCTGCTACCAATGGCCACGCTGACAATCCTTCCCTAAAAAGCACAAGAATGAAAACCGAAAACACCAGGGCTGTACCCATATCACCCTGAATCACAATTAATATCATGGGTAAGCCAATAAAAAGTGCCAGAAATCCCAGGTCTTTAATTTTTTTAATACTGAAATTATTACGACTTCCGAATTTTGCTATTGCCAATGCAGTAGCAAACTTGCTAAACTCAGCAGGTTGAAACCTGAAGGCACCAATTTCTATCCATGATCTGGCACCATTTACTTCCCTGGCCACAAACAATACCAAAATTAACATGAGTATAAAAAAGCCCCATGTTGGATATGCCAATGTGTCAAAAAGTTTATCGTCAAGAACCAGGATTATAATAATAATAAGAAATGAGAAACCAATAAACAGTAATTGTTTCCCTGCACTTGTTGAGATGTCAAAAACAGATTTAGCATTCTGCGAGTCATACTCAGAAGCATAAATATTAAGCCATCCAAGAATCACCATCAAGCCATAGATAACTATAATGAGCCAGTCAATCCTGTTTAATATGGTATCTGATCTTCTCAATAAATAAATTCACCTTTTAGTACATAAGGTTCCATTCTTAATGCTGCACTGTCTCGTTTGATATATTTCTCAATCATCAATCCTGCTATGGCAGCACCAGCTCGTGCACCTTGTCCGGCATTTTCAACATATACTGATACCGCAATTTGAGGATTATCTCTGGGTGCAAAGGCAATAAATACTGAATGGTCTGGATTCGGGTCATTTTGTACTGTTCCGGTTTTACCGCACACTTCAATATCAGGAAGTTTTGCCCTGTATTGCCCTGTGCCAGATTTTACTACTTCTGCCATTGCTTCAACAGCTATTTCAAAGTATTCTGGTTTAATACCCGTATCATGCTTAGTTGAATATTTCGGTAATGGGCCTCTATCTCCAATTTGTTTTATCAGGTGTGGTGTATAAAAATGCCCCCGATTGGCTACTGTGGCCGTAAAGTTGACCATTTGTAATGGTACAACAAGGTTTTCTCCTTCACCTATGGCCAGTGAATATATGTTAGAATATTTCCAGGGCCTTCCCCCATATGCTCTATCATAATACGCTGAATTTGGGATCATCCCTGATTTTTCTCCGGGCAGATCAATACCCAAAGGACTACCCAATCCAAATTTATCAATATACGAGTGCCATTTATCAAGCCCGATATGTGAATCCTTATAAGGACTCTCCTCTACTCCCTGCATGACCATTTTTCTCATTACCTGGTAGAAATAAGGATTGCATGAATTTTTGATTGCTCCAACCAGATTCTCTGAGGTGCCAAAGGGGTGGTCTGCTCCATTATGACAGCCAATAAGGTTAGTGTTGCATTTAAATTTTGTATAAGGACTGATCACCCCTTCCTGTAGGGCCACCAAAGATTGTACTATTTTAAATATTGAACCAGGCCTGTAGGCTGCCATTAAAGGCCTGTTAAAAAGTGGCTTGAGGGTATCCTGGCTTATCAACTCAAAATTATCACTAAAGTTTCTTCCTGAAAGTTCTCCCGGACTGTATGAAGGAGCAGACACAAGCGTGAGTATTTCACCAGATCCAGGTTCCAGAGCAATAACACTTCCTGCTTTGCCTTTCATTAACTTTTCTGCATATAGTTGCAGCTCAAGATCTATGGTTGATACCAGGTTGATACCAGGGATTGCAAGTGTGTCAAACTCCCCATTATTAAACCGGCCTTGTTCTATACCTCGAACATTTCTGATTTTGTATTTTTTGCCCCTTTTTCCTCTCAGGTAGATTTCATAAAATGATTCTATGCCACTTTTCCCAATGTAGTCACCCTGATGGTAGTAATTTATGCTATCAGTGGCGAGCTCTTGTTTGCTGATTTCACTAATATAGCCGAGTGCATTAGCGAGTACCGGATACTGATAAGCACGTACAGTTCTGGGTTGGATGCTAAATCCTTTGAATTGATCTAGCATTCCCTGGATCCTGGAGAATTCGAGATTAGAAATCTGCTTGTAAAATAACGAAGGTTTAACACTTGAATACTTTGTTGCCTTTTTTAGCCGTGCATTAAAATCCTGCTGATCAATATTTAAAAGATTGCATAACATTAAAGTATCAAGATTTCTGATCTGATTGGGGGTTACCATCAGGTCAAAGAGGGGTTCATTATGCACAATTATTTCCCCGTTACGATCAAGGATTAAGCCACGATATGGGTATTCGACAACCTCCTGCACAATATTTTCCTGGGCAGCATCACGATAGCTTTTATCCACTACCTGGATCGCAAATAGCTGGATCAGGAAAATAAGACCAATCAGGATAATAGTTCCCTGTATGATATATTTCCTGTTTTCTATCATCGCCTGACTGTAGCTTTAAACATATATTGAAAAATCACAATCAGCAAGAAACTATAGATTGTAGAGGCTATTACCTTCGATGATGTTTGCCCGAACATCGAAAATCCTCCATATTCAACAAAGAAGATAATTATTTGATGAACAAAAATAAGAGGGAGTGAATAATATGTAAACCAGCCGAGGCCTAATACATTTGGTTTGGGTACAACTCCGGCAGGATACCCTCCCTGGGGAGTTAAGCCACTTAACATCATGGGTCGTAGGTACATAATAAATACACTGGCTGCCGCATGAAGTCCAAAAGTGTTTGAAAAGGCATCTACTCCCAATCCCATCAACATTCCAATTAACATACCCGGGATTACTGCTAATTCAAATGGTAACGTAAGCAGAAATCCGATATAAATAAAGCTATGAGCTGTATCAAGCAATACAATTTTATTGAACACAAACACCTGTAGCATCAGGTAAATAAAGAACGATATGATTTTATATAGATTATACCGGTTCATTGCGCCATGTTTTGTATTGAATCCAACTCTTCTACACGTATAAACTCTGTTACTTCCACAAATGAGATTTTATAGAAGTCATTGATAAGTTTCACTTTAATATTATAAAATGGAGCATCATGTGTTAGATCTACTGAATGAATTTTACCAATTAATATATTCTCAGGGAATATACCGCTATATCCGGTGGTCAGAACAGAGTCACCCTCCTCGATAGTATAATGCCGTGGCACATACAGCAGATCAACCAGGTAAGGATCTACACCACTCCACTGAACGGTGCATAGATTAACTTTATCCTTAATAGTGGCAGGTACCATACTTTCTGTATGAAGAAGTGAAGTTACCACGGTAAAATGCTTGCTGACATATCTTGTCTTTCCAACAATTCCACGGCCACCAATAACGCCCATGTCTTTTTTTACACCATTTTCTGATCCAATATTGATTGTTAACAGGTTGTTTCTCAAATTAACAGAGTTGTTTATAACCTTTGCATTGATATAATGATACTTTTTTGCAGAATCGTATTGGAATTCATTAGTGGAATCTTTTATGGCGAGGTATGAATTTTTCAACCTGGCATTATCACTGGCAAGGGCTTTATTAATTTCTTTTAACTTGAAATAATTTACAATATTATCAGAAGTAGTTAATGTTGAGCCGATTAAGGTATTTGAAGAGTTAAAGAAAATCGCTCTGTGGTACTGAGAATTCTGAATTATTAATACAGCACAAATTGCTTCAAGCAGAACTAAAGAAATGAAGGCTCTGAATTTATAGAGAAAAAGAAAGAGGCTCTTCATTTTAGGTCATAAGTACTGATTTAAATTGATTGAGGTTCTTCATGGCAACACCCGTTCCACGAACTACGGCTTTTAAAGGATCTTCCACGACATGGATTGGTAACTTGGTTTTTAATGCAAGTCGCTTGTCAAAGCCTCTTAACATAGCGCCACCTCCGGTAAGATGAATTCCTCTATCATAAATATCTGCAGATAACTCTGGTGGACATAATTCAAGTGCTTTCAGAACCGCTTCTTCAATTTTCGAAACTGATTTATCGAGCGCAAAAGCTATTTCGGAATACGAAACCTTAATTACCTTGGGAATGCCAGTCATCAGGTCACGGCCACGAATTTCAAAGTCTTCAGGGCCATCATCAAGTTCTGTCAGGGCAGAACCCACTTCAATTTTCACTCTTTCTGCAGAGCGTTCACCAATTAGCAGGTTGTGTTGGCGCCTCATGTAATCCAGGATATCTTTATTAAACGAATCTCCTGCTATTCTAATAGATTGATTACTAACGATACCTGACAATGCAATCACAGCAATTTCAGTAGTACCACCTCCAATATCTATAACCATAGAACCAACTGGTTCTTCAATATCAATACCCGTACCAATGGCTGCTGCAAGTGGTTCATACACCATATAAACCTCCTTAGCTCCTGCGTGTTCTGCAGAATCACGCACTGCACGTTTTTCAACTTCTGTTATTCCAGATGGAATACAAATCACCATTCTGTGAGACGATGGCAACCATGATCTCCTGTCGTCAATCATTTTAATCATTCCACGGATCATTTCTTCCGCAGCATGGAAATCAGCAATTACGCCATCCTTCAGTGGACGTATTGTCCTGATATGCTCATGCGTTTTTTCATGCATTTGCATAGCCTGACGACCAATAGCAAGCACCTTGCTGGAGTTTCTGTCAATTGCAATAATTGAAGGTTCATCAACAACAATTTTCTCATTTTTTATGATCAGCGTGTTTGCGGTTCCCAGGTCAATTGCCAAGTCGCTAGAAAAGAAATCAAATAATCCCATTATTAGTATTTAGTCATCAAATTCACAAGGCCTTCCAATAGATTCAGGTGTATAAATACAGAAGCTTCTAAAATACAAATTTGTTATATTTTTTCAAGATTTACATTCGTTTTTAGTGTTTAAAATGCCTTTTTCCTGTAAAAACCATAGAAAGCCCATTTTCATTACAAAAATCAACCGATAATTGATCTTTTACGGACCCTCCTGGCTGAATAAATGACTTGATCCCAGCTTTGCTGGCAATCTCAACACTATCCGGGAAAGGGAAAAAAGCATCTGAAGCAAGAGAGGCATTATTAAGGTCGAATCCAAATCGAATTGCTTTCTCAATAGCTTGATTTACTGCATCTACACGTGAAGTTTGCCCAACGCCACTGGAAATCAATTGCCCATCTTTGGCAAATACAATCGCATTCGATTTTGAATGCTTACAAATCTTTGAAGCAAACAATAATGCTCTTATTTCCTCTTCATCTGGCTTTTTCTCGGTAATGTATTCCAGGTCTTCCAGTGAATCGGTATGGTTATCTTTATCTTGCTCAATAACTCCATTGAGTAAAGCCTTATTCATATTTGTACTCGATAATGATTGATTAACCTGCAACAGTATTCTGTTTTTCTTTGATTTTAGCAATTCTAGTGCATCATCATTAAAATCAGGTGCTATGAGCACTTCACAAAAGAGTTTATTAATTTCAGTTGCGGCTTCTAAATCAACTGGGCTGTTGGTTATTAACACACCACCAAAAGCTGAAATAGTATCGGCTGCAAACGCTTTTTTATATGCCTCAGCCACGCTCTTACCCGTAGCGGCACCACATGCATTGGTATGTTTGAGTATAGCAAACGCAGTATCACCTTCAAATTCAGCAATAAGGTTCATCGCTGCATCAATATCTACCAGGTTATTATATGATAGCGCTTTACCATTCAATTGATTAAACATCCCTTCCAGGTCTCCATAGAACTTTGCTTCCTGGTGAGGATTCTCACCATACCGCAATGATGTTCCCTGTGAATAACTCTGGCGCAGGTAAGGAAGGCTTTCGGTTTGATTGAAGTAATTGAAGATCATGGAATCGTAGTGCGAGCTTTCAGCGAATGAATAGGCAGCAAAACGCTTACGATCTTCAATGGATGAGGAACCATTATTATCTTTCAACAGATTATAAAGCTCATCATATTGCTTTTGGTTGCTTACTACCAATGTATCTTTAAAATTTTTAGCCGCTGCCCTTATCAAGCTAATTCCTCCAATGTCAATTTTTTCTATGACCTCCTGCTCGGTTGCTCCGGAAGCAACAGTTTCTTCAAATGGGTAAAGGTCAACAATAACCAAATCAATGCTTGGAATGGCATATTCCTGCGCTTGTTCCTGATCATCAGGATTATCTCTTCGATATAAAATTCCTCCAAAAACTTTAGGGTGCAATGTTTTAACTCTTCCACCAAAAATTGACGGGTAGTCAGTCAGGTCTTCTACGGCTGTAGCATCTACACCAAGTTCATTAATAAACTTCAGGGTGCCACCTGTTGAATAGAGCTTAACACCCTGTGAATCAAGAAGTTTAACGATGGAGTCGAGGTTGGTTTTGTGGAAAACAGAGATTAAGGCAGAGGAAATTTTTTTAGTCATGGCAGTAGGTTAGTTGGTTACTGCAAAACTAAGCTATTTAGCCCGAATAATTCATGACAAATTTATTATAAAGGAACATTGAATCTTAACATATTCTTTTAAATAAAAATGAGTGAGGGCTAACCCTGATGGGTACAACTTTAGTCTCTTTTTGCCATTTTATTTATGTGCTTATGTTGGCTTATGAACATATGGCGACTTAATAAATTATGATAAAATTGTACTCCATCAACTTCTTGAGATAATTTAAAGTAATTCATTAAATTAAACCTGCTATGAAGGATAATAACAATTATGAATATTCTGGGTGAATCTAATAGACAGCGTTGATTTGACGCTTACCTAGTTGTTTTGAAGACAAATTTTTTCAATTACTTCAGGGTAGTGCTGATGTTCCAGTTTATGGATTCTGTTTGCCAGTGAATCGGGTGTATCAGATTCCATTACAGCACATTTTGCCTGGAAGATAATATCACCATCATCGTATTTTTCATTTACATAATGAATGCTAATACCAGATTCTTTCTCCTTATTTCCCAGCACTGCTTCATGAACAAAATGCCCATACATCCCTTTCCCTCCATAAGAAGGAAGTAATGCCGGATGGATGTTAAGGATTCTGTTTTCGAAAGCTGAGACTATCTGGGCTGGCACAAGCCACATAAAACCGGCCAAAATAATTAAATCGAACCCTTCCTCAATAAGTGAATTCAGGAATTCTTCACTGTGAAGTTCTTGCTTATTAAATACAGCGGTAGGAATATCAAATTTTTTAGCTCTTTCCAGTACAAATGCATCAGCATTATTTGAATAAACTTTACTGACTGCAATATACTCGTGGTTTGAGAAACGGTTCATGATGGCTTCGGCATTGGTGCCACTGCCTGAGGCCAGGATTGCAATTTTATAAGTTGTGTTCATTTGAAAAATATCATGCTTATGAGACCAAGGATCATAATTTGTTTAGTAAAATTACTTAATCTGGAGAAGTCTTTACTTTTATCAGCCTTATAAAGTTTAAAACTTAGCCAACCCAACAAGATTGATAGACCTGATAATACCCACAAGAACTTAGGCTCCTGCTTTAGTAAAAAGGCAACGGATATTAAAAAAATAACATTAATTACATAGATTATAAGTTTCGATTTACGAATACCTAATACAATTGGTAGTGTTTTACAATCGAATTTTTTGTCACCTTCCAGGTCTTCAATGTCTTTGATTATTTCACGGATCAAGGAAATAAAAAAAGCGAAAGCAGCATAAGCAGCAAACAGGAAAAATGAAACATTAAAATGAACGTAGACAATAAAGACACTCAAGCCTGTGAGTAAAGCAACCGTCAAATTTCCAAGAAGGGGCAATCTCTTCAGTAGATTGGAATAAAACCACAAAAAACCTGCTGCAAAGAAATCTATAAATCCAATTTTCCAGGAGACCAATATTCCTATTGTAATACCTGTTACATTCAAAAAAGCGTGGAGAAAAAGAATGTATCTGCGCATCAGGTAGCGACCTACCACTACCCGTTCAGGCCTGTTTACATAATCGATTTTAACATCATAATAATCATTTATCACATATCCTGCAGCAGCAATAAGTACTGTTGAAATGCTCAATCCTAACATTCTGATATCCAGCAAGAGTGATTCTACTGATATAGTTCCGGTTAGAAAATAGGCTGACAGGTATTGTGTTGCTATTATGATAAGGAGGTTTTTCCACCGAACCAGTTTGGGCAGGATTTTAATAAAAAGACTAATCGCGCTCATGTCTGTCTAGAATTTGCTGATTGATTAATCTATAAACCTCCTGTATTTCAGGGAACCTTTCAAGTAATTCCATATGCTGATCAAGTACTTCCAGGTCTCCTCTGGCTGCAGGGCCGGTTTGTGCTTTTTTTGGTCCTATTGTAAGGCTTTTGCGTATGGTTTCTTCCAATAATGGCGCTAATATCTCGAGATCTGCATCGGCTTTCTCTAGAAGTTCATTAGCCTGGACTAATAAAGAATTGGTGAAATTTGCTGCAAAGATGGCAGCCAAATGTATCATCCTTCTTTGAGCAGATCTGGCTTCGAGTACGTTTTGGGTTAATTTCCTGGCGACTGACAATAATACATTCTTTGTGAATTTATTGTCTCCTTCAACAAGTAATGGCACATCGCTAAAATCTACACGCTTTTGTTTGGAGAAAGTTTGAAGCGGATACAATACACCAATATTCGGACTTGCGGTATACCCCAATACTGATAAATCCATAGAACCGGATGTATGTGCAGCGATAGCATAATCAGGGAGAATTAACTCCTGGGAAACCTCTTCAATTGCATCGTCTGAAACAGCCAGAATAAAAAGGGTTGATTTACTCGCAGAAAAATTCAGTTCAGTAGTAGGATTAGCCTGGTATAGATTATCGGCAATGCTTTTTGCAGACTCAATACTTCGCCCAAAAACATTGTTAATCACCATGCCACATTGTTCCAATGCAGGTGCCAGGTTGAAGGCCAGGTTGCCTGTTCCGATAATATCTACTTCTGGTAAGCTCATTTTATAAGGTAAAATTGAGAAAAATATGGAAACACAATGCAACCTTTATCATATTTTCATAATCATATCAGTGAAATAAATAGGACAATGACAAAAAATAGAATTTTAACAGGGTTGATAATAATTGGTTTGGTATTACCACAGATCGTTTATTCTCAAGGATTTGGAATCCCATCAAAAAAATGGGGGTTGGGCTTCGGGAATTTGCCCAAATTCACTGGAGTAAGGATTAATTCAGCAGACAGAAATGTTAAGTCAGTAATTGGGATTAATATAACATCCTGGATGGCCAAAGATATTGATGAACAAACTGGATCTTTCTACGGTCTTGGTATAGGGCTTCCCATGGCTATGGGAACTGAAAACCGGTATGGGGCGTCTTTTGGGCTATTAGCTGTTGGAGCTACCGAAAATGTATTCGGAATAAACCTTGGAGGAGTTGCCGTTGGGGGTAACAATGTAAAAGGAATTAATATTGGTGGCCTGGCTGTTGGATCAGGTGAAGACCTGTTTGGAATTAATATCGGAGGTTTGGCAGTAGGTTCAGGGAATGATATTACAGGCATTAATATTGGAGGATTCGCGGTTGGTGCAGGGAATAATGTGTCTGGGTTGAATGTGAGTGCTATAGCTGTTGGCTCGGGAAAAAATGTGTCGGGTATAACATTGGGGGTATTAGCAGTAGGTGCCGGGGAAAACATGATGGGATTGAATTTTGGAGGACTGGCTGTGGGGGCAGGAGAAAAACTGATTGGAATTAATATTGGAGGACTGGCAGTAGGTGCCGGAGAAAAGGTGATAGGATTAAATGCTTCTGTTCTGGCTGTTGGGAGTGGTGACGTCCTGGGAGGAATAACCATAGCAGGGATTGCTGCAGGTGCTCCAACGATAAAAGGATTAACTGTGGCACCTGTGGTAGGTGGCATGAAAGTATCAGGAATTATTCTGGCTCCCGTGCATCTCAGGGTAACCAGTGGGAACAGTATTGACTCAGAAGCCATAATGAAGGGCATATCTTTAAGTGCTTATAATCATATCGAAGGAGTTCAAAAAGGTCTTACCATTGGGATTTTCAACTATGCCTATAAGGTTAAAGGGTTACAATTGGGTATTTTAAATTATAACAGGGATAACCCGAAGGGATTAAGGTTGCTGCCGGTATTTAATACAGGATTTGGAAGAAATAAAGACTGAGTCTTAGTCTGAATTATGTATTGGTTGAACATTTAATTCAAATTATCTACCATTTATCACATTTCCCGGGAATAGTTACCAGGTAATTTATAAACTTGATATTAGTTGAAATTAACCTGAACCGGGCAATGTTTAATTTTCTTAAAAGGAAAAAAGAAAAGGAGCTACATGATCTTGATGGTAACCTACTTAAGATAGGAGATTTTGTTTTAAGCTTACGTTATGATCTAGGTGAGTGTAAGATTATTAAAACTGAAGAAGGGATAAAATATCAATCAGTGGAAACAGGTCAGATGGTAAGCTGGCTGAAGATGATCGATGCTTCTACAGAAAGGCAAAAGGTAAAAAGAAAACCTGATAATTAATTTTGTTTCCAGGCAATGGTTTCAATAAACTCCTCAATTTTCTTTTCAAGTTTTTTCAATGATTCAGGAGCTCCATAATAGTCTGTGATCTTAGAAAATTGTTCTCCATTATCGTAATAAAGATATGTTGTAGGAAGATCTTTGATATTGGCAGAATACACATTCGCATATTTAAAAAATTTGGCTTCATCCAGCATATTTCTGAAGCCGGACAGTTCCTCTTTGCTTATTTCTGCTGAGTAGTTGCCAAGAAGTTTTACATTTTCTCTACCCGCGTAAGCTACCTTGCCGTTAGGGTATAACTTAAATAGCCATGATGGACAAGGCCCCATGCATACCGTTTTTTCCATTGTAAATATTGGCTGTAAGTCAGTGCCGGATTGTTTGCCTGATTTGCAACCAAATGCAAATAATACAAGTATAACTAACAGGTGTTGGGGTTTAACCATTCTATTACTTTTCAGCTAATATAATCAGATATGGTTACCTGAAATACTTAATTACACATTATATTGGCATTTTATTTATGACTATGACTATAAAGAAATTTGTATACACAGGTTTATTAATAGGGCTCCTGATCCTTCCATCAACCATTTATGCCCAATCGATGCGTGAGGTTAAACCACTTGTTAAGAACGAACCTGTAACCATTATTGATTATGGTGACGAAATAAATTACAATACACATATACCTTTTAATGGGGAATTAAATTCCGTAGAAAATGCTGCCAGACTTAATGAACTTAACAATGCGGTTTTTGAAGTAACCTATGAAGGATTTACATCAGCATCCAGAGCTGCTTTCCAATATGCAGTAGATATTTGGTCTACACTGTTAACTTCTGATGTTCCAATCAGGATTCATGCAAGAATGGAAAATTTAGGTGCCGGGGTATTAGGACAAACATCTGTAACAAGCTATTACGCCAATTTTGATAATGCTCAGAAAATGAACAGCTATTATGCCGTATGTTTAGCAGAAAAAATTGCGGGGAAACATCTTAATGATACTAGTGATTATGACATTGCAATGCAGTTTAACACAGATTTCCCCTGGTATTTTGGTCTGGACGGCAACACGCCAAGTAACAACTTTGATTTTGTGTCGGTAATTCTACATGAAATAGCGCATGGATTAGGTTTTATTGATGGAACCAATGTATATGATGGGTTGGGGTACTATTATCCAATGGCTTATGATCGTTATATTGAGACTTTACCAGGTGATAACCTCGTAGATAATTATGCTTCGGGTACTACAGATCTAATGGACCAGCTTACTGGAGGAGAGCTTTATTTTCACAGTTTCTCTTTCCCTGCAATTAGTGAGCGACCTAAGCTTTATGCTCCGCATCCATGGGATCCCGGTTCAAGTATTGCTCATTTGGATGAAAATACTTACCCGGCTGGCAATGCAAATTCACTGATGTCGCCAAGGTTTGGATATTCTGAATCTATACATCATCCGGGATTATCACTAAAGATGTTTCAGGATATGGGTTGGTACGCAATGAATTTCAATTTTCAGAAGTTCATGGATTCAGAAGATTCAATAGCCGATAGAACATTGACAGCTGTTATTACAGGTGACTATAATGCCTTACCTGATAAAATCAATTTACACTATACCTATTCCGATTTTTCCAGTGAGGTTGTAGAAACCATGGTAGCTACGGGGAATCCAAACGAGTATGAAGCAATAATACCTGCAACAGGATCAGAGGAGTTGGTTAAATATTATATTGATCTTGATACAGATGCAGGTAAGATATTTACAAGCCCTGGAGAAGCGCCTCAGTATTTCTGGGAGTTTACCATGGCAAGAGATACTATTAATCCTGAAATAGAACATGATTCGATTGCTCTTGTATATCTTGATGATAATTCCATTCCAATAGATGTTTTGGTTTCTGACAATATTGGTATTGGTAACCTTACAATGACCTACAGGATTAATGGAGGGGCAACGAAATCAGTAATAATTCCATTGAAGGAGGCAGAAGAAGATGGTTGGTACACAGCAGAGCATTATTTAGATTGGGATATAAGCTCTTTAGGATTAAGCCGGGGAGATTTGATAGAATACAGGTTCGAAACCCAGGATATAGCTTCTGTAGTGAATACTGCTTCACTACCTGAAGAGGGTTATTACCAGGTTGAAACTGAAAAGCTTAATGATGCTGTCTCTCTCTATGAAAATGATTTCAATTCTTCAACAGATGATTTTGTTGGAACAGGATTTAGCATAAGCCTGGTATCAGGGTTTGATAATAATGCTATTCATTCCGATCACCCTTACAAAATTGAAGATGGTCAATATTCTGATGATACGCTTGTTAATTCATACATGCTTAAAACACCGATTATTTTATCAGACAAGGATGCGAGCCTTGTATTTGATGAGGTTGCACTTATTGAGCCAGGGGGCAATGGAACTGAATATGGAGATGCCGATTTTTGGGATTATGTAATTGTTGAAGGCGCTAAACATCATGCGGGACCATGGCTGCCATTAAAAAATGGTTACGATTCCAGGGAGCACCAGGTATGGCTGGATCAGTGGGAGAGTGGCCAGGACTCGAATGGTAACTCCAGTGCAGAAGGTAATAGCAGCCTGTTTGTCAATACTGAGATAAATATGATAAGCAATGGGAATTTCGTGGCAGGAGATACGATTTTAGTGAGATTTAAATTATATGCTGACCAGCTGGCACATGGATGGGGATGGACCATTGATAACCTGAAAATTCAGAAAGATGAAAAGCCACCTGTGGTAACCCAGATTACACCAGACTACCTGATGGTGGGTGATACAGAGCTTACGCTTAAATCTAAGGTGATAGATAATGTTGAGTTAGACTCAGTGGTGTATGAGGTTGATTATAATGGACAAACTCAAATAATCTCATTCCCTGGGACAGCTAATTTATTTACACTTGATCTTGGTTTTACACCGGCCATAACTGAAACGGATTTATTGAAATACAGAATAATTGCCGTAGATAAGGCACCTGATCCTAATACGATAATTTATCCGTTAACAGGATTCTTTGAGATTCCTGTGGCTCAGTTTGGTGAGGCAAAGAGCATGTATGTCAACGATTTCAATTCAGCTTCTGACGATTTTATTGGGCAAAATTTTATGATTACCCAGCCGGATAAGTTCAATAATCCTGCTTTGGTGACCACTAACCCATATCCATTATCTCCTTTTGAGAGTTCTGAATTTTCATATTTGTTTAAGTATCCAATAATTCTTGGACAAAGCAGAGCAATGGTTACTTATGATGAGATTGTATTAATAGAACCTGATGTAGACAAGGTTTCATTTGAAGCCTCCAAAGATAATGGGCAAACCTGGATCCCGGTATTTGACCCATACGATGCTACTGCGTACAAGCCCTGGAAAAATATTTTTATTGCCAACTATGATGAAAATGGGACATCACAAGGTGTAGCAGAACCATTTTTAGTTCAAAACAGAATTTTTGATATCCTTGATAATCCTGAGTTTAGTGCTGGTGAGGAAGTTCTTGTTCGGTTTAAAGTGTCTGTAGATGATAAAATTAATGGCTGGGGTTGGTATATTGATAACCTGGAAATACAAAGTCCATCAACAGCTATTGAAGAGGCAACATTGATTGAATTTGAGGTATATCCGAATCCTTCACAAACAGGCATAGTGGCGGTGAAAGGACGAGTATCCGGCCAAAATTCAAAGATACTTGTAACAAACCTGTTGGGTAAACTCATATATGAAGAGGAACTTACAACCATAGGAAATGAAATTCATACGATATTACACCTGAATCATCTAAAAAAAGGTGTTTATCTTGTATCTTTATTGACAGAAAGCGGGGTGAGCACGAAGAGAATCATTTTTGAGTAATTGGTTAATGAATGACAACCTGCCAGTCTTTACTCTTTCGCAACTTGCGTTAAGGAACGGGGTAGATAGGAATGAAATTTGGGTTGCCTATAAGGGATTGATCTATGATGTATCAAATTCCAGGTTGTGGTCTCATGGGAAGCATTATGAGCATTGGGCAGGACAGGATTTAACTGATGAGGTTAAAGATTCTCCACATTCAGAAAAAGTACTAAACAAATTTCAAATAATAGGATCCCTTCCCGTATGATAGTCATAGCAAATAGTGGAACTACAAAAACCAACTGGCGGTTAGTTTCCCCGGAAAAAATTAAAGGCAAAACACAAACTTTTGGCCTGAATCCACTTCTTACAACAGGAGAAAACTTCAAATCTATTATTCAGTCTTCAGAAGTAATGGACTGGCAATCAGAAGAAGTTGATCAAGTTTATTTTTATAGTGCCGGTGTTAATTGTGATGTACAGAGAGAAAAGCTTAAGGATTGGCTGTCACCCATATTTACAAAGGCAGAAATTTATGTAGAATCCAATCTATTATCAGCAGCCCGTGCAATTTATGGAACATCTCCTGGCCTTATTGGTATACTTGGTACAAGTTCCAATAGTGGATTTTATGATGGCAAGGAGATGGTGGAGCAGGTAACATACCTGGGTTACCTGCTGGCAGATGAAGGAAGTGGGAATGCTCTTGGGAAAAGAATGATTGCACATTATTTAAGAAAAGACTTTTCTCCTGAGCTAGAGGCTAAATTCGAAGCATTTTATCCTGATCATGAAATGCTTTTAACCAATGTTTATGAATCTGACCATCCCGCTGACTTTTTTGCATCATTCGTTCCTTTTATCATATTAAACAAGAATGAACATGTGATTCGAGAATCTGTAAATTTTGAGATAGGCAGATATTTTGAACTTTTAAGGGACAGGTACCCTGAGCAATATACAATTTCATTAATGGGAACACTGGCACACTCTCTTCAGGAGCTAATTATGATCATTTCCCATAAATATGATTTTACGATTGAAAAAATATTAAAATCAACCATTGATCCTTTGACAGCGCATCACCAGGCTGCATTTTCATGACAGATACTGAAGCTCCTTCAAATTACAATAACCTTGAAAGGATGGAGGTGCGGGATATTCTTATTAATATGAATAAGGAAGACACCTCCGTGCCTAAATCAGTGGCCAGGGCAATGCCACAGATTGAGGCTCTGATACCTGAAATAGTGAAGCAAATGGAAAAAGGAGGCAGGCTGTTTTATGTTGGAGCAGGTACAAGTGGTAGGCTTGGCATTGTAGATGCTTCTGAATGCCCACCTACATTTGGAGTACCACAAGGTTGGGTTGTTGGCCTCATTGCCGGAGGTGATGGAGCCATTAGAGAAGCTGTTGAGCATGCTGAAGATGACAAAGCTCAGGGGTGGAAAGATTTACTGGAATACCAGGTAAACCACAAGGATGTTGTAATAGGTTTGGCTGCCTCCGGTAGAACTCCATATGTAACCGGAGCAGTAGAAGAGGCAGGTAATCATGGATTGGTTACTGGATGTATTACCTGCAACAGGGACACTGAATTGGCTAAAGTTTCATTATTCCCTGTTGAAGTTATCGTAGGGTCGGAATTTGTGACAGGTAGCACCCGGCTAAAGGCCGGTACGGCACAAAAGCTTATTTTGAATATGATTTCCACCTCCGTTATGATTAAGCTTGGCAGGATTAGAGGTAATAAAATGGTGGATATGCAACTCACTAATTATAAGTTAGTTGATCGAGGTACTCGGATGGTAATGGAAGAACTTTCAGTTAGCCGGTTTGAAGCTGAGAGGTTGCTGGAAAAATTCGGATCGGTGAGGAAAGTGATAGATGCTGTTCGAAAAGGAAAAGCTTAGAGGACTTCAATTTCTGCGATAGCAGGTATTAAGTAAAGTCTTTTGCTGTTTAATTGTTTGCTGAGAACACGTGTCCTTCGTTTTTCAATTCTAATAAATTCCTTGTTACGAAATACAAACTGTTCGCCATCATTAAGATCATCCAGGATCTTACCATAAGGATTTTTGTCAAAAGCTCTTAATGCAGTCCAAAGTTTTGGATCAGATCCTGCTGATGCTTTTGGGTTTTTCATATGCTGAGACAGTGCTGATAATAGAGGCTGAGGGAAATAAATATCTGTGAGCAGTGGTTGAACAAGAGAGTGGAACGCTGTTTTCCATTCTGTTCCATGGGCTTTAGCGGTCCTCAATTTAGATTTAGCAACGATAAGATGTGCCAGTTCATGTAAAAAAGTGATTAAGAACTGATATGAATTCAGGTTCCGGTTTACACTAATTGTGTAGGTGCCAGTTTTTCTGTTATGGCGAAAATCACCTAGTTTGGTGGAGCGATTGTTTTTGAGGATGAAGTTGAAATGGTGTTTTTCAAGGAGCTTATTAATATAATTCCTACTTGAAGCAGGCACATTACTCTTGATATCATCCATATTTAACACAATTCATAAAAAAAGCCCAAACCAATTTACCATATAGTAATGGAATAATTAGTCTGGACCTAAATCTTTGAATGAAGCTTCTTAGTTTCCTGCTTCTTCTTCAGTTTCTTCTTCGGTAGCTTCTTCTTCGGTAGCTTCTTCTTCAGTAGCTTCTTCTTCGGTAGCTTCTTCTTCAGTAGCTTCTGCTTCTTCAGCAGCTTCAGTGGCAGCACCTTCAACTTGCTCGGTTGCTTCAGTAGCATCACCTTCTTCAGATGA
>JBDLIU010000012.1:0-35401 GCA_039714715.1 Bacteroidota bacterium | reverse complement strand
TAGCAAATCTGAATATACAGCCAAATGGATGTCAGCCATTGATTCATAATTTTTTTGAACAAAATCCTAATCATAGATAACTCACCCAGTATTACTGGCGCATTTAAATCAATATTTAGTGCAACAGGCCAGTTAGCATCAGAGTACGAATTCATATATTTCTGTCCACCTTGTGATGAGATTCAAGAAGAGCTTAGTAAAGCTGAAATCAAAAAATATGATATCAATTTCCTGGAGCTATCGAAAAACTTGTCAGCTTTACTATACCTACCCAAACTGATCTTCAATACCTTAAAAATCCTTAGGTACATCAATAGAGAAAAAATTGACATTGTTCATGTCAACGATATTTATAATATGACGGGTGTTATTCTTAAGATTCTAAAGCCAAACTTAAAACTGGTTTATCATGTAAGATTGCTCCCCAATTCCTATGCGAAAAGTTTATATGGTTTTTGGAAAAAACAAATTCAAAAAAAAGCTGATCAAATTATCTGTGTCTCAGAATCAGTAGCATCAAATTTTGATAATAAAAAAGTAAGAGTAATCTATGATGCCATTGAGTCTTCCAATGAGCCCCACGAAACTGGCAAAGACAATACTGACGTTTTTAAGATATTATACCTGGCCAATTACATTCCCGGGAAAGGACATAAGGATGCTATTGATGCATATAAATTGGCATTGCCTAAGATTAAAAACTCAAAATTGATCTTTTATGGAGGCACTCTAAATATGAAAAAGAACAAATTATTCAAGAATCACCTTATAGAATATGTTAATGGTCTTGGTTTAAATGACAATATCGAGTTTAATGGCTTTAGCGATAATATTGCAGGAACCATTCAAGATGCTGATTTAATGCTGAACTTTTCAGAGTCAGAGTCATTTTCGATGACAACACTTGAAGCATTATGGTTCGGAACTCCTATAATTGCTACCGATTCAGGAGGTCCGGGAGAAATTGTTGAAAATGGTAAGTCAGGGATACTTGTACCTGTTAATGATATTAATGCAATGAGTAATTCAATAGTGAAGCTGGGTAACAGTGATGAAATAAGAAAAGAACTCGCCATTAACGGGATAGAGAGAGTCAGGTCAAAATTCTCTTTAGAAAAACAGGCAAACAAGCTGAATGATATTTATAACAAGTTACTACAAGGGAATAACATGCATTAATAATTGTTGATGAAAAAAACTGTACTCCTGGCTGTTACATTGTTATCCGTGATTGGCGCATTTGGTCAATGTCCTACAACAGATTTTTCTATTAACGCTAATGCCTGTATTGATGAACTGGTTTTCCCTCAGAATAATACTCTTGGTGCTAATCAATATTTATGGGATTTCTGCAGTGGTGATTTTGAATTAACCCCTGGTACTGAAAGAATAGGAGCAAGCAGTTCGCTTAATCGTGGGCGTTCTGTAAGGGTAGCTCAAATGGTAGATGAAAATTGGATTGGATTTGCAATTGATCAGGCAGCCAATAAATTAGTAAGATTTGAATTTGACACCTCCCTTGATAGTACACCTACTTTAACCAACCTGGGAAATCCATCAGGACTTCTATCTGGTGCCTATGATTTTCAAATTGTTCAGGAAGATAATACCTGGAATATGCTGGTTGTAAATGCCTCATCCAGTAACCTTATTCGATATAATTTTGGTACAAGCCTTCTCAATGAAACCCCGGTTGCTGAAAATCTTGGTGATTTAGGTGTTTTAACGACTCCTAACAATATCACAATTGAAAAATCTGGTGAAAGTTTGTATGCATTTGTTACCAATGGCAATGGAACTATTGCCAGACTTGAATTTGGCAATTCGATTCTAAATACTCCATCAGTTTCTTCATTCAACATCACAGGTATTAATAATCCAAGGGGAGTCGATGTTATCAAAGATTGCGATAACTGGATTGGATTAGTTACTTCATATTCTAATAATAAAGTATTTTATCTGGATTTTGGAAGTGATTTATCTCAGGATCCAGCAAGTGGAGAAATAACCTTTTATACTTCCTATAATTACCCCGCATCATTATCCTTAATTCATGAAGGTGGCAATTATTATGGTCTTATTCAATCTGCTCTGGGCGATTTATACAAATTATCCTTTGGAGCTAGCATTGCAGATCAAAATGGTACAGGTGAGAATTTAGGCGACTTTGGATTAAATGATAATTTTGCCAATGAGTGGATCAATATAGGTTCTGACTGGTATGGGTTTTCTATTGAACTAAGTAATCCGGCTACCCCCGGTTCAGGTAATCTGGTTAGATATAAGTTCCCTACGACATGTGTAACAAGCCCATCAACATCAAATGAAAAGTATCCCCAATCAGAATACACTGTAGATGGTAACTATCAAATTACACTGGTAGCTAAAAATTCAAATGGAGATATTGATGCCTACAGTCAACCCATCACCATCTCTCCCTCCCATGCCCCACAACTAAGTGCTGAAATCACCGGTAACTGCCTATCCTCTCCCATCAACTTCTCAGGGGATCAACTTTCTGGCGATATCACCTCATGGAACTGGGATTTCGGGGATGGCATTGGTACCTCTTCATTACAAAATGATACTTATACATATGCATCTGCCGGTGACTACCCGGTAAAACTCACTGTAACAGATGCCAATGGTTGTAATAACTTGTACATCGATACAGCTCGTGTCTATGAAGAACCTATCCCGGATTTCTCATATCCAACCGGCACATTGTGTATGAATTTGCCAACTACTTTTACAAATACAACTTTAGGTGAAACAGGCCCTGCAGTCTCCTGGACATGGGATTTCAATGGAGAAGGTAGTTCAAATGAGAAAGATCCTACTTTTACATTTTTAACATCCGGCAACAAAACTGTTACTCTCAGCAGTTCAGTGCCAGGCTGCGCCAATGTAACACAACAAACAATTTATATAGAAGAAGCCCCAATAACAGATTTTGGGTTCGATAATGTCTGTAATACTCTAACCACTACTTTCGTTAATTTAACTACCGGATCTCCTCCGGTTTCCTGGAACTGGGATTTCGGTGATGGTAATTTTTCGACTGATCAAATCCCAACACATACATATACCAACCCGGGAAAATATGCTGTTTCCCTTAGTACAGCCAACAGTCTGGGTTGTACGATAGAAAAAGTTGATACCGTATATAATTATGCCATACCAACCGTAAGTTTTTCCAATAACCTGCCGTGCTCTACCTCGCCAATTAGTTTCTCAGATGAATCAATGGTGCAGGATGGAAGTATCGCTAATTGGGAATGGAATTTTGGTGATGGCAATTCCTCAACTGAAAGAAATCCAGCCCACATATATGGACAAGTTGATACTTTTACGGTACAGTTAAAGGCCTATTCTCAATATGGTTGTGTAGACTCAACAGAGGCTTTAATAAGCTTAATTCAAGGGCCCGAAGTAGGATTTACATTTGATAAAGCTTGTTCAGAATCTGTTACCGAATTTACGGATACAACAAATTCCAGGGGTATCCAGAAGTCCCAATGGACATGGTCAATTGACGGAGAAATTTATACTATCCCAAACCCGGAACACACTTTCACTTCGGCAGGGATAGACACAGTCCAGCTAAGTGTAACTTTAAGTAATAACTGCTCACAAACCATTTCCAGAGTAATTAATGTTGAAGATCTTCCAATAGCCAATTTTGACTATTCAGAGTCATGTAAAGCCGATACCGTTACTTTATTTGATATAACGCCAGGCTCAATAGCACTACGCGAATGGTGGATTAATGGCGCACTCGAATCAACTGACTCTGCATTTAATTCGTCACTTGAACCAGGTGAATATAGTTTATACTTAAATGTAATTACAGAAAATGGTTGCACTGACGACATTGCAAAAGCCATTAACATCAAAGGGCCACCAGAAGCCGATTTCTCGATTTTACCCGCATATGGATCAAATCCCTTAACTGTAGAATTCTCTAACCAATCAGAAAATGCAGACAGTTTATTATGGCAGTTTGGGGACTTGTCGAACACAACCAGCAAAGAAACCGACCCATCGTTTGTTTATCTTGATACAGGCTCCTATGATGTTTCATTAACTGCTTACGGATTGGAAGATTGTAATCATGCAATTACGAAAACTGTCAGTGTAGTTGAGCCAACTCATGGAGCAATTGTTAACTCTATTCATATTCTTGAGGATGGCACAATCGTGGTACTCCTGGATAATGAGGGATCAATAACCTATAATGAAAATAACACCTCCCTTGTTTTTACCCTTGATGATGGGGCGGAGATAACTGAACCTCTCGGCAATACACTTTACCCGCTTCAAACGATTAGTCATGTAGCCGATTTTTTGCTAGGAGAAATAAGAAACTCCAGAGTTCTTTGTGTCTCGATCTTATACACAGATGGTGATGAAAGCCTAATTCTTGATAAGAACTGTATAACCCTCAACAACCAGGTAGAGATTATTGATGCCTACCCCAATCCATCATCAGGATTCATTAATATAGATTTAATTTTACCGGAATCAGCTGAGGTATCCATTACCTTGATTGATAGTAAGGGATCTGTATTGTATAAGAATTCTTATCAAACTGCTCATAAAGGGTTGCATGAATATACAATCGATACTACTCCTTACCGAGCCGGAATGTATCTGTTAGTTGTAGATTCTGGTGATATACGTAAAGTAATGAAGGTAGTGATTGATAAATGACAATCTCAAAATTAATCTCGTCATCCAGAGCGTAGCGAAGGATTCCAAACAATCATTCTCTAATATTCTCGGGGATTCCTCAGTTCCTTGGAATGACGGTTCTTTTTTATTTTGAGATTGGGCACCTTAGCGAGTCCTGTATTTCACCTCCACCTCATGAAGCTCAAGTATCGGCTTCATAAACTCCTCAAAATCATACACACATAACTGGCTGGCAGCATCACAAAGCGCCTTCTCGGGCTCAGGGTGCGTTTCAATAAAGAAGCCATCTACACCAGCAGCAGCACCTGCCCTGGCTAGTGTTGGCAAAAATTCCCGGTTTCCTCCTTTAGGATCTGCACTTGGTATCCCGTATTTTCTTACTGAATGAGTCACATCAAAAACAACAGGATATCCTAATTGCCTCATCAGGTAAAATGATCTTGGATCAACTACCAGGTCATTATAACCAAACGCATAGCCGCGCTCAGTAAGAATTATTTGTTCATTTCCTGCAGCCTCAACTTTCCCCATGGGCAGCTTCATATTCTCCGGAGCTAAAAACTGAGCATGTTTCAGATTAATCACTTTACCTGTTCGAGCTGCAGCCTGTACCAGGGTAGTCTGCATTACCAAATAAGCAGGAATCTGGATCACATCCAATACCTCTGCAGCAGCACTGATCTGATCAGGGTAGTGTATATCAGATAATATTGGGAATCCAAATTCATCTTTTACTTTCTGAAGCATTTTCAGCCCCTCATCCAACCCAGGGCCCTGGTAATTATCAGCTGTGCTCCTGTTGTCTTTCTGGAATGATGATTTATAGATAACCGGAAATTTCAATCGCTCTGATACTTCCTTCAGCATTTCTGCCGTTTTCATCATAGTGCTTTCATCCTCAATCACACATGGACCAGAGATTACAAACAACTGATCGGCACCAGTTTCGATATTACCTACTTTTATTTTTTTCTTGCTCATATTTCAAGTCGATGGTCCATAGTCTATAGTCCATAGAGCTATCGTCTATCAACTATTGACTATCGACTAATTTTACATCCTCTTATACCAGTTTTTAATTCTTTCCCTGTCCAGAACTTCCGTCCAGTTTTCACCAAAGGCATGGTTCCACATATGGTCCAGCTTATATGCCACTTCTACCATAGCGTCAATGGTTTCATCTGACCAATCAGCCGACATATTCTCAGGAATATTAATACCATGCTTTTTCACCATGGTTTTAAATTCCTGGACATAATCTCCATAGACATCTTCCAATTGATTAAATGCCATACAATTAGCTATACCATGATGTGTATGAAGCACCTTGGATAATCCATAGGAAAGTGCATGACAAACACCTACTTCGGAATAAGTCAAGCTTAATCCTCCCATATATGAAGCCACCATTAGCGTTTCATCAGATTTCGGGTCTTTTCTATCCATTTCAAGATAAACCTCACGACACATATCAAGTGCCTTGAAACCAAAAGCTTCACTGTAAGTATTCTTCATATGGCCTGTCATAGCTTCCACACTATGGATATAACAATCCATTCCTGTATAAAACCACTGATTATCAGGAACTGTTGCGATTAAATCCGGGTCAAGTACAATCTGGTTAAGAACAGTCCAATCACATTTAAGTCCAAGTTTCTTCTCTGGCCCGGTTAATACAGCAGTCATAGACACCTCTGCCCCTGTACCCGAAACTGTTGGTACACCACAGGCAAATATTCCCGGCTTCTTAACAAGGTTAAGTCCCTGGTAAAGCGCAGATGATCCTTCATTTGTGAACATTAAAGAAATGGCCTTGGCAACATCCATGACACTTCCGCCACCTATTCCTACAACACCGGCAGGCAGTCCATAGGTTAAAAGGTATTTATCCCGAAGGCTGTCAATTAACTCTGTTGTAGGTTCTTCTTTTACAGGGATATACTCAAGCTTGTCATGAGGCTCCAAAGGAAGTCTCTTTTTAAAGTCTTCATTCCCTTCAAAAAATTCATCCACAAAAAAGATAAGATAGCCCTCACCTGAATTTCTGTGCGGTTCTAATATTTCTCCCAGCCTGGCAAAACTTCCTCTGCCATAAGCTGTTTTTTCTACTCCTTTAAAATTTCTAAACATCATACCAACTTTGTTGGAAATAACAAATCTCAAAAATCAAATTACAAATCAATTATTTACAAGTGCAAATGTCGCAAAATATTATTATTCTTCATTAATTCGGCTTCTATTCCGATATACAGATAAAACTAACTGCAAAGGTGGCAAGACGCAAAGTTATCATAGCGCCTTTGTGTCTCAGCGGTTATGTTTTTAATTGAGAATACTATCTAATACTCCCGCAATGTCATCCCCAATCTTTTCAGCTTCTTCATCTGTCCAGGTAGCACGTATTCCCAGAGACACTAATCTGCCCACTACATCTTGAGATTTAGGTAGTTCAAGGTTGGCATAATCCTGAGGTGCTCCCAGATGATGAATAGCCAATGGGGCAGCCGAGCTGAGTGATTTCACATGTTCCCACTGGTTAATAAAATGATACATATTCGTATACCAATAATTAACACCCCCTACCCCTGCTTCAGCCAACTTTTCAACAGCTTTTTGAGTAAGCTCAACAGTTGAAAGGAAAAAATTCAGGAATGTCCCGGAATCTCCTGCTTCGTCTGGCATATGACGAAAAGATACGCCCTCAATACCTCGTAACTTATCTTTAATAATCTTCTTGTTTTTAAGGTTACCTCGAATCAGTTTATCAATTTTCCTCATTTGAGCCAATCCTACAGCAGCATTCAACTCCCCTAACCTAAAGTTAAACCCCAGGTAAGGATGTGGCTCCATCCCGCGGTTATCTCCCACATGACTATGCCCATGATCTGAGAAAGTGTCTGCTTTCTTATAGGTGTCTTCATCGTTCGTGATGAATAAACCGCCTTCACCAGCAGTTGTAATCTTAAAAAAATCAAAAGAAAAGGCTCCACTGGTACCAAATAAACCAACTGACTTCCCTTTATAAAATGCCCCCAATGCCTGACCTGCATCTTCAATCAGTTTAATATTCTTTTCTTCACAAACCTTTTGAATGCCATCCATATCGGCAGCAGCACCACACATATGAACAAGAAGCACTGCTTTTGTCTTTTCTGTAGCAGCTTGTCTTATTCCCTCCGCACTTAGACAAAGTGTTTCATCTATCTCTGCAAAAACAGGAAGTGCCCCTGCATATAATACCGCTTCTATTGTGGCCATAAAAGTAAATGGAGGCACAATCACTTCATCACCATGGCCAATACCTGAAGCTGCCAGTGTGGCTGCTACAGCTGCAGAACCACTGGATACGGCATGCGCATATTTAGCACCGGTAAATTTAGCCACCTCTTCTTCCAACTCGCGTGCTTTCCACATTCCCTGCCTGAGTTCATCGTGATTATATCTGAATAAACAAGTGGTATTTAATACATCATTAACTTCTTTTCTTTCTTCATCTCCAAATAGTTCCATTCCTGGCATGACTATATTTTTTAAGGTTTTACAAGTGTTACTGGATATTTAAATCAAATATAGTGATTACCAGTAATAGCTTTTTATTAGATGAGACAAACAATTAATGATAATCTTTATCGCATTAATTATGGATTTTGGCAAGATATTGGTACTTTGAAGTAATTAAATTCACTGTCATGAAATTATTGTTCTCTATATTATCAATGGCCCTGGCAATTTCCTTTGCGAATGCTCAGGTCTTACCGGCTGATACCATTTTTTCTTTTCAGGATGCGATAAACAATGGTAAACTCAAATTAGGAACGGATACGCTGGTTTCCTATATTGAAAGTGAAGCAATTAGGGATAAGATTTCTGATAATGTTAGAACCATTGAATTTAATAATAATCAGTATAAGATAACAACCTATAACAAAGCTGCAGGTAGTGAGGATATTACTAAAGTTGAGGCCATTCTTGATGGTAAGGATTTGCATATTTTAAGGTTTTATCTAAAATCAAAGAATGATTCGGCATTTGCTCAATATAAAAACGCAATGATTAAAGGTTGGCTGCAGATACCTCAACAAGAAAAGAAAAACATCAGTTATGCCTTTGAAGGCAACACCTTCCTGTCTGACGGTAACACACCCTGGCTGATAGGCTTACTGGAGTTGAAAGAAAATCAAACCATTGTTATCCCGGTATTTCACCTCTTCTCTAATTCACTTCGTTGGAAAACATACGAGGTTTTAGGAGAAGAAGCCATAACAATAAATGATATATCTTTCAGTTGCTGGAAAGTTGATGCTGGTCCACTAGGCCCTCCCGGCTTTAACGCTTTTCACTGGTATACAAAAAACACTGGTAAATTGTTGCGCGTAGTACTTTCAAAAGAAGGTGAGACTGCTATGTATGTAAGTGAGTTAAAAAACATCCAATAACTGGCTTAAGGTAAAAACCAACCATCTCAGACCGATTAATTTAACTTTTAAGCTGAAAAGCTTAACATTCAAGTCTATAGACAACAATCTTCTCAGGATTCTTCACTATATTTATTAGGCTTTACGGCAGGTATTTTTAGTTGTTAATACCCACTGACACGACATTAATGGTAAGCCCCCCTACCAATCATATTGCAACCTTAACCTCTACATCATGAGAATAAAAGTAAACAGACTGCCTAATAGGTTTTATCCTGATTCTACACGTACCATATTAAGGTTTATGGATTATGGCTACGAACGCAACAAAGGAATTATTGAAAAGGTCCTCGATATGGAACAAGCAGAATCCGAGGATGTCCTTAAGGATGTGTTATCAAGATTTGCCATTCGGCATCGTAACCTGACAAAAATCCTTGAAAAGCACTTTAAAAGGGTTTCTTATATCCTTAAAGAATTAAAAAGAAACAAAAATGTTTCACAACACAAAAAGCTTTTAATTGGTTCTTATTTTACGCATGAATATTCCATTGAATCTGCTGCCTTTTTTAATCCTTCTATTGTGGAAGCACCGGATCAATATGGACTTGTTGAAGGTAAAAGAAGGGTTATTATTAGCTTTAGAGCTATTGGGGAAGGGCATATTTCATCAATTGTATTTCGGTCAGGTACAATCGATAAAAACGGAACTTTTGAAGTAGCTCCATATGGTGATAAAATTGAAGAAGCAAGTATTGTAAGGCAGCACAAATACAACAAAGCGCATTTTAGAGATAAAATGAAAAGCCTTAGTGTCTCTAAAAATCTATCTAAAATGCTTTTAAAAGAATTAGATGACACATTTGTTTATGCTGATCTGGAAAGAGTTGTACAAAAAATAGGTGGTGAGAATCAATTGACCATGGAGAAAAAGCTTGAGATGGAAGAGATTATGTGGCTTGGTGATTCTTATCATGATATTCATTTCTCATTGGATACAGATATTTCTGAACGTGTGATTTTCCCTGTTTCCAATACTGAAAGCAATGGTATTGAAGATGCCCGTTTTGTGAAATTCAAGACCGAGAATGGCAATTATATTTATTATGGAATCTATACTGCTTATGACGGGCATTCCATTATGCCTAAAATGATTGAAACGCACGATTTCTATAGTTTCAAGATCAGGCCTATCCATGGAGAAGGGGCACGTAATAAGAATATGGCGCTTTTCCCACGGAAAATAAATGGTAAATATGCAATGTTGAGCCGTATAGATGGCATGAACAACTACGTTTCATTTTCTGATAACCTTACCATCTGGGATAACCCTCAAAAAATGCAGGAACCTCGCTTCCCATGGGAATTTGCCCAAATTGGTAATTGTGGACCTCCTGTTGAAACAGACAAAGGGTGGCTGGTAATCACCCATGGCGTAGGGCCATTAAGAACTTACTGTCTGGGCGCCTCGCTTTTTGATATTGATGACCCTACAAAAGAACTGGCAAGAATTAAAGAACCTCTGCTGGTTCCAAGTGAAGATGAAATGGAGGGCTATGTGCCCAATGTGGTTTATTCATGTGGTGCCATGGTTTGCCACGATACCCTGATTTTACCTTATGGTATGTCAGATTATGCTTCCAGTATCGTTACGGTACCGCTACAGGAATTACTTGAAAAAGTAATGGAGACCTAGTTACTAACCTGGTCGTAGCATCAACCTGCCCGACTGACGTCATTCAGGCGGGTGCTACGACCAGTAAAAGATTATTTAATGTTCTGCAATCGTTCGCTCAAAGGTTGCTCTTATTGGTTTTTTATTCTGCTTTGCCAGGTCTGTCTTTTGCTTTTTCTTTCTCTTGCGTTTTGATTCAAGTTCAAGGGCAATCATTACGCTCATATTGGAAATCAAATAGGCAAGTGTGCTTTCAGCACCCTGATTCCTGTTAACACCAAATGATTCCAGACCATCACAACAACCATTGGTTTCATGATCATACAAAGGAATCCTCAAGTCATTCTCACCTAAGAACCAGGTAAAGCACTGAAACATGTTTTTAAGATCCTTTTGCCTTTTTTTAATTTGGAATACCTTGAAATACAGCAATATCATAATCATTGAGTCTGTGGCCTGTTGTGCAAACTTGGCACATTTACCTCCTTTTGGATACCAACCATCAGAGCCAACCGGGGCAAAATAGCCATTTTTCAACGTTACTCCTTCCAGGAATTTCGCTGATTCATCCGCCACCTTCAATACTACCGGGTTATTTACAATCTGATACGAGTGATATAAAGCCAGGGGTATCACCCCATTATCATAGGTTAAGATATCCTCGAACCAATGCCAGTTCTTAGTACGATGATTATTGTAGTGCTCTACAAGTTTTAAGCTTAACTTTTCAATTAATTCAATTGTTCTCTCATCAGATTGAAATCTGTGTACAAAGTGTGTAATCCCAATCAATGTATTGGCTATACCCCTGATGGATGTAAGCTTATCAAAATTCGGATACGCCTTATAGAAAATCTCGGAAGCAAGTTGGTGGTAAGCATCATTCGGGGAATACCTGATCAGGTACCCCAATGCCCAGATTGCTCTTCCAAAGCTATCTTCAGAGCCTTCCTCATCCAGAAATTGCCGATCAAAACTCATGAAATTCCTGAAAGTTCCCTTTATATTTTGCATATAATGGAGGTAGCTGAAATATACAGGTATAAGCTCCAGAGCCTCTTTATTTTTTGTACGCGTATAGATAATAAGAGCCGCCAGTAATGCCCGGGCATTATCGTCAAGACAATAACCTTCTTTCAGGTTAGGAATACCATATTTGGCGTGCTGGATAATACCGGTGTCATCAGTTAGACGTTTAAAATGACTCAGGTCTAGTTCAGGAATTATCGTTGAATCAATTATTGATTTGATATCGGCAGGCTCCGGTTTGAAATTTTTTACTACGGTTTCCGCCAGTTTCAGGTATCTTTTCCCAATGAGTGTCCATCGAATTGTTTTACCATAATTATAAGCACCAGTCCTAAGTGCCTTGAGCTTTTTAGGATTATCAAGTAAATCCATGAAAATATCCCGGAGTTGTTCATGGTCTTTAAAATCAAACAACTCACCCCTTCCATCTGCCAGTAGTTCTTTGGCATGCCAATAGGGTGTTGATACACAGGCCGCCCCTGCCCCTACAGCATAAGAAAGGGTACCACTTGTAATTTGGGTCTCGTTGAGGTATGGCGTTACATAAATATCCGTGCTTGACAAATATTCTAAGAGCATTTTTTCGGGAAGAAACTCATTAATAAAAATCACATGGTTTTCCAGTCTTTTTTCCCGCACCAGCAGTTTTAAATAATGTCGATATTGCTCTCCAGATGAAAGCACCACATTGGGGTGTGTTTTACCCAAGACCAGGAAAACAACTTCCGGGTGCTTTTTTACAACTTTCGGCAAAGCGTGAATTACGGTCTCTACCCCTTTGTTACGACCCAGCAACCCAAATGTTAAGATAATTTTCTTTTTTTCAAAATTGAATTTTTTCTTCAATTCCAGTGATGAAGAGTTGTCAAAATTAGGAACACCATGCTCGATAAGAGCAATTTTCTCTTCCGGGATACTATAAATCGTTTTTAGAAACTCTACCCCTAATTTGCTCATAACAATAATCTTCGATGCCTTTTTCCCAAGCTCCTGAATAATTGATTTCTGAAGAAAACTAGGGTGTTCCAGAATGGTATGCAGGGTGACAATTAACGGAATACGCAATCTATGAACAAGATGCAAAATATAAACACCTGATTCACCTCCAAATATGCCAAACTCATGCTCCAGAATACATATCCTGGCATCGCTGTAATTGATAAAGTCAGCGGCCTTGTAATAATCATGCTGAACCTGCCAACCTATGGTTAACTTAACTTCACATGGATATTCTTCTACAGGAGTATTGCTATTAATGGCAATAATATCAACATCAGACCCTATTCCCTCCGAGTTTTTTGAAGGGTAAACATGCTTTACCAGGTTATTGGTAAAAGTGCCAATTCCACACTTACGGGGTGGATATGTCCCGATAAAAGAAATTTTCATAACTAAAAATGTGCAGATGATTCATGAGAAATATATTCAATTAACATGTATATTACTATGACGTGTGTCATACCTCATGAATTTTTCAAAATTTGTATAATCATGATAGATCAAGGACATCTTTAGAGACGCACTCCTAACATATGAATTGCAAATTCCTTTTTAATGAACCATATATTTTGTAAATTTTGACTAAGAAATTATCGACACAATGATTCGCAAAAGAAGCTTTGGTGACCGTAAAGAAAATATTAAGAAACAGCTGAATATTTTAGTTCAGCTAGCCAAAGCTGACAGGGACTATGATCAGGAGGAAAAACTATTTATTCGGGATTTCGGTAAGAAGTATAATATAAGTCGCAGTGAACTGGAAGAAATCGAGCGTAATCCTGATTATTTCACTGATATCAGCACTTTTACTCTAGATGAGAAGGTTGAAGCACTCTATAATGCCGTAAGATTAGCAAAAGTAGACAGACGCATCCTGCCAAACGAAATTATTTATTGCCAGGAGATTGCCTATAAATTAGGATTTCGCAGAAGTGTAATTGATGCTATTTTGCCTTTGGTAACTGATCAACCACTTGAATTGGTTAATTATTCTGCCATTAGGAGAAAGATCGCACCGTTTTTTTAATTATCTGGTCGTAGTGCGACACTACGACCATAGGGTCGTGATTAACGATTACAAGTTATAATTGATTAGTCAAAACTCTCTCTCAACCTCTCCTTCACTGCCTCCATCAACCAGGTAGGTGTAGATGTGGCACCGCATATACCCACATTGTCCTCTTTGTTGAACCACCCCATATCCAGTTCATCGGCACTTTCAATAAAATAGCTTTTCTGATTAACCTCCTTGCAAACTGCATACAAAGCTTTACCATTAGAGCTTTTTCTACCTGCTACAAAAATGATCACATCGTTCTCATCAGCAAACTTACGAAGGTTGGGTTCCCGGTTCGACACTTGTCTGCAAATGCTGTCATTAGCTTTGAATGCTTCTTTCTCACCGCCATTTGCATCAATTCGATTCTCTATATTTTCTTTAAGATCATAAAACCCTTTAGTGCTTTTAGTAGTCTGACTAAACAGCGTTATTGGCCGGGTATAATCAATCCTATCCAGATCTTCATCTTCCATTACAACTAATGCTTTCTCCTGTGTTTGCCCTGTAAGGCCTACCACTTCAGCATGCCCCTTTTTACCATAAATAACCAGCTGCCCATCCGCTTCTTCCATCTTTCGAAATTCATTGTGCACCCTGTTCTGAAGCTTAAGCACAACCGGGCATGAAGCATCAATCAGCTCGATGTTGTTTTCCAGTGCAATTTTATAGGTCTCCGGCGGTTCACCATGAGCTCGTATAAGGACTCTGGTATTCTTAAGTTTCTTTAGATCATCATGATCAATTATTTTCAGCCCCAGTTTATGAAGTCTCTCAACTTCCATAGCATTATGCACTATATCCCCTAGACAATAAAGACTTCCCGATTCCATTAGCTCATCCTCGGCCATTTGGATAGCAAACTCCACCCCGAAACAATATCCCGATTTATGATCTATGGTAATGTTCATTAGTCTGAAATCTGTTCGTTAGCCAACTCTAACACTTTTTCAACCTGCTCATCAAAGGATAAATACGAATTATCAATTTCTATTGCATCATCTGCCTGCATCAACGGACTGTCATCGCGTGTAGAATCTATGCGGTCACGCTCTTCTACATTGCGCAAGACTGCTTCAAAGGATGTATCAACTCCCTTTTCTTCCCACTCTTTCATTCTTCTTTCTGCCCTGATCTTAGGGTCAGCAGTCATAAACACTTTCAGCTCAGCATCCGGAAACACCACCGTGCCTATATCCCTTCCATCCATAACAATGCCGCTCTCCTCTCCCAGTTTTTGCTGGATCTTCACCATAGCCCTTCTTATCTCAGATATCGCTGATACCTCGCTTACATTATCAGAAACGTCCTTCTCCCTGATAGCTTTCTCAACCTTCTCTCCATTTAAGATGGTTATTGGGCAACCTTCATCATCCTTTTCAAAGTTGAGTTTTACTGTGGCCAGAACTTTATTTATTGCTTCGATATCTGTAAAAGGTATGCCCTTCTTCATTAAAAGATAGGTTATTGCCCTGTACATGGCGCCTGAATCTATGTAGATGTATCCAAGTTGAGATGCTACTGCGCGCGCAGTTGTACTCTTCCCACAGGCAGAGTACCCATCAATTGCAATAATTATCTTCTTCATTGATTAATTACCTAACAGTCTTTCATTGGACATGGTATAGGTTCTCCTTTTTTTAACTTCTTAACCTTCCTGTCAACTAATCCGTTACTCGATTTGCAACTACCCAGAAGCAGCAACAAACTCAAAAAGAAAAGTGAAGTATATCTCAATAGAACCTTCAAAATACTAATTTTACAATTAGTCACAAAGATAGCTAAATACATATGAACGAAGAACAATTTCATGTTGAAGGACAAATTGTAGATATCATCAATCAACAGACCTATCCGGGCAGGATTGTGGTCAAAAATTCTAAAATTAAAGCCATTGAGCCAATAAATGAAGCTCCTGAAAAATACATTATGCCGGGTTTTATCGATGCCCATATCCATATAGAAAGCTCTTTGCTGGTACCTTCTGAATTTGCAAGACTGGCTGTGCCTTTTGGTACAATTGCCACGGTTTCTGATCCGCATGAGATTGGTAATGTTTTAGGTATAGATGGAGTAAGGTACATGATTGAGAATGGTGAAAAAGTAAATTTTAAGTTTTACTTCGGGGCACCATCCTGTGTGCCGGCTACACCTTTTGAAACAGCCGGAGATGAAATAGATCTTCAAGGAGTTGAAGAACTTCTTAATGATAATCGTGTGAAATTTTTAGCAGAAATGATGAACTGGCCGGGTGTTCTCAATGACGATCCTCTGGTTATGAGCAAAATTGCAGCGGCAAAAAATGCTGGCAAACCTGTTGATGGGCATGCCCCCGGAATGAAAGGAGACCAGGCATTTGAGTATATAAGAAGAGGCATTACCACTGATCATGAATGCTTCACAGAAGAAGAAGCTATTGACAAAATGAACCATGGCATGTTTGTTCAGATCAGGGAAGGAAGTGCCGCCAAGAATTTTGAAGCCCTATACAAGCTTCTTAACAATCATCCATTGCAGATGATGCTTTGCTCAGACGATAAGCACCCTGACAACCTTATAACAGGTCATATTGATGCACTGGTTCGCAGAGCAGTGGCCAACGGGATTGATGTTTATAATGTATTATGGGCTGCCTGTGTTAACCCTGTGAATCATTATAACCTGGATGTAGGATTGTTAAATGAAGGTGATCCGGCAGACTTTATTGTGGTTGATGACCTGCAGGATTTCAACGTATTACAAACCTATATTAACGGAGAAATGGTTGCTGAAAATGGTAAATCAATGATTAGCTCCCCCCCTGTTAAACCTGTAAATAAATTTGCCGCCAGGCGTAAAAATATTTCTGAGTTCGAACTGGAAGCCAAATCAGAAAAGATAAATGTAATTGAAGCTTTAGATGGCGAATTGGTTACCAACAGGATTGTGGTCGATGCTAAAATCGAAAACGGGCATGTAGTTAGCGACCCAGCGAATGATATTCTTAAACTGGTGGTTGTTAACCGTTATGAAGATGTTCCCCCTGCCATTGGATTTATTAAAAATATCGGCCTTAGGAAAGGAGCCATTGCTTCTTCTGTAGGCCATGATTCCCATAATATCACAGCTGTTGGTGCTGATGATGAGTCTCTTGCCAAAGCAGTGAACCTCGTAATTGAAAACAAAGGTGGATTGTCGGTAGTAACTGAAAATGAAGAGCATGTACTATCCCTTCCTGTAGCCGGACTCATGAGCGACAAGGATGGCTACTGGGTGGCTAATGAATATACTAAACTTGATAAATTGAGCAGGGAAATGGGCTCCACCCTAAACGCCCCATTCATGACCCTCTCGTTTATGGCATTGCTGGTAATCCCTTCTATTAAACTCAGTGATAAAGGATTGTTTGATGGGGATAAGTTCGAGTTTATTGATGTGTTTGCTTAAACTTAGATTCAGGTTTTATATAATTAATTATATATTTAATTACATAATAAATTATATAATTTAAAATATTAGCCCATAAAAAACCCTGACGTCTCAGTCAGGGTCTTTCTTGTTGTTGTCTGATATTAAATATTAATGCGTAATTATTATATCTGGATTACCATCAGGGTCTTCGTTTACAGCTCCGCCATTTTTACCTGCTCCTAATAATAGTACTCCTGCTACATGAGGTGTTGCCATTGATGTTCCTGAAATAGAATTATATCCACCTTTAGTCCAGGTTGATAAAATATTTACACCGGGTGCACACCAGTCGATAGGTGGATTACCATAGTTAGAGAAATAAGCAAAATTATCATTGATATCAGAAGCTGATACTGTTACAATGTTTGGTCCATTGGCACGAGCCGGTGAGTGATTATTAGCATCATCGCTTTCGTTTCCTGCAGCAAGGCAGAAAGTTGCGCCACTGGCATTCGATGCATTGATAACAGCATCATCCAGTGTTGTGGAAACACCGCCACCAAGACTCATGTTAGCCACATCGCCATTAGAAGCATTAGCTCCTACATAATCAACTCCACCTACAACACCAGAGATTGTTCCACTTCCTCTTCTATCAAGAACTCTTACAGCCACTACAGTTGCACCGGCAGCAACGCCAATAACACCTTCAGAGTTATCAATCGCAGCAATAGTTCCAGCTACGTGTGTTCCGTGTCCATTATCGTCATCAGCATCACCTCTTACGAAACTTACACTTCTGGCCACATCTACATTCAGGTCAGGGTGGTCCAGATCGATTCCACTGTCAATTACCCAGGCAGTACCTGTTGCACCGCTCACGCCACCATTAACACGTGTAATTCCCCATGGAGTTTCTTGCGCAGCAGGAGGAGTATCTCCTCCACCAGGACCTTTTCCAGGAGGAGGTGCCAGTGCTATTATTTTATCCTGCTCTACATAAGCTACACGAGGATCCAGTTTAATCTTCTCAACCATTTCTTCACTCAACTCAGCAGTGAATCCTTCAACCACATTTCCATAAACACTCTTTATCACTTCTTTATTGATTGAATGATCTGCTAAAAAGTCTGTTGATTGCCTTAGCATAAACTGCTGCCTGGTATTGTAATCACTACTTACTCTTCCAGTCGGTACAAATCCCTGCTTATACACAACGATATACTGACCATCAATAGGAGTACCTGTTGTCAAAGCAGGCATGTCCAGATTAGCCTCTGGTTGTAAAGTTTCGACTTCATTCTGACAGCTAAATACTAATGCCATTGCTACCCCGAAAGCAAGGGTAGTCTTCATTAATTTGTTAAGTTTTAACATACTGATTTAGGTTAATTTTTAAAATGTTTGAATAGAACAATCCCGAATAATACAATAATTATTTCTGAAACAGAAAAAATCAAAGTTCAATTAACCTCCTTAAACATGAATAATCCAAATTTCTACTGGATCCTTAATAGTTCGGGATAAGGACGATTTTATTTTTTCCAGATGTCACAACATTTAAATCTGCGGCCAAACCGCCAAATGTTACTTTCTCGAATAATGTGATTCCACTAAACTCACCAACATTGAAATAATGAGCCGCGGTTTGGTACATAGCATTTTTGGGTTATAGTGCTATATATCACACCTCAAAGTTCTCCCATTCATGCTTAACTCCTTCCATGAGCTTCTTGAACCGCTCCTCGCCGCGGATGTTTTCGAGGAAGGGGAATCCGTTCAGAAAAGGATAGTTGATAAAGCCTTTATCTAGGAAACGTTCTAACCAATTAATGGCCTCTTCCTTTTCGTTAATCAGGGCGTAATTGCATATACCCATCCACATAAACTCAGGATCATTCCAGAAATAACTCTTTACATCATCGGTAATTAATTCAAGAGCTTTATCTTTTTCTCCTTTTATGGCGTGTTTAAGGAATAATAACCATGCTGTAAATACCTTATGCATTTGGTCTGCTGATTCTTTTTCAATTCGATCAATTACAGCACAAGCCTTATCGTATTGATTAAGCCAGAATAATAGGGCTGCTATACAAACTTTTGCAAAAATAATATTCGGCTCTAATTTCAAGGCATTTTCATATGAATTCAAAGAATTGTCATATTCGCCTTTTACCCAATAATGGCCTCCTAAAACCATGTGAATAAGTGGAGAAAGGGGATCACGGTCGACTACTTTATTTAGCATTGGCGTTGCTATATCTGGTCTCCCCTGAAAAAAACTATATAAATGTCCTAGCCAGAGCAATACTTCTTGATCATTTGGATCAATACTCAGAGCCTGCTTGAAATACTTCATAGCCTTTGTTGAACATCCTCGAAATCTTTCAATTCTACCTAATAGAGTATAGCAAACAGATGAATTTGGTTCAAGTCTATGTGCTTTGAATGCATATTCTTCAGCTTTTGATAATGTTTCTTCTGTAACTTGTATCCCAAATTCGTAAAAATAGCAATAAGCGGATCCCATTCCGGCAAAAAGCAGTACATTATCCCCAATTATATCTAATCCCAATTGTAGATCCCGAAGTGCTCTTTCAATACCGTCTGCGGTCCCCATCTGCATTTCCCACACCGCTCTGTGATAGCATTCATACGCCTGTACGTTGTCGATAGGCCGCTCGAGGATTTGTTTATTCTCTTTAGGAGATAATTTTACTTTAAGTGCGTCAACAATCGACAGTGAGACCTGCTCCTGAATATCAAATACATCATCAAGTGTCCCGCTGTACTTCTCTGCCCATAGGTGAGCATCAGTTGTGGCATCTATTAGCTGAGCGGTAATACGGAGATTGTTCTCAGCCTTACGTACACTGCCTTCAAGAACATACTGGACGTTTACCTCTCTGGCGATCTCCTTGATTTTCTTGTCTTTGCCCTTAAAAGTCATTGCTGAACTTCGGGAGATCACAATCAGGTCGTGTATGTGCGACAAATCGGTAATAATCTCCTCAATTAATCCATCATTGAAATACTCGTTATCTTTATCCGGGCTCATATCGTCAAACGGTAAAACGATGATTGATTTTTTATCTGTTTCTGTAGGTTCAGGTAGTGAATTACGCTCCCTGGAAGAAATACCGAGTCTGTAAACTTTTACAGGATGTCCAATATTTTTTAGCTGTTTCTCTCCGATAAATTCTGTATTGATCTCCGGATAGTTACGAATAGATTTATCGATTTCTTCAGATATGCAAACTCCACCTGATTCAGCCAATCCTTCTATCCGTGATGCAATATTCACCCCGTCCCCGAATACATCACTATCCTTGAAAACGATATCTCCCAGGTGAATCCCGATGCGGAGATTCAAATCCGGATCATCCTGTACACTTCTTTGGATCTCCATAGCACACCGCACCGCATCCAATGCACTCTGTAAGCAGAGGAGGGTGCCATCACCCATTTCCTTGAGGAATTCGCCGTGGTGTTTCTCTGCCAGCGATTTCTGCAAATCGCGGTTTTTCTGGAGAAGAGCCAGAGCCTGTTTCTCGTCCCGGGACATCAGGGTAGTGTAGCCGGCGATGTCGGTGAACATGACAGCTGCGAGTTTGCGTTTTTCATTCATGTTTAATTCTCATAAGGAATAAATGATTTTATACTCTGTCATATTTAACACTATAACATGTTATTAAGTATACAATATACATAATAATAAGCACATTACACATGAAAAAAAGAAACTATCTAATATGTCATATTGTATTGAAAAATTTTGATATTTTACCTCTTCAATCTAACCCGAATTATTCGAAGTGCAAGAATGGGCTTTATTTTTTAATCACTAGAAACAAACTTTACATTTTCCTTTTCGTAACTTAGTATTACATAAAACAAATGCAATTATGGGCAGGAATCCAGAAGGTAATGCAGAGAAGATGTTTAAAAACTTCGGCAAGAAGGTGGATAGCTTTATTCTTGAGCTTAAGGAAGCCAAGGGAAACTCAAGTGAAGAGTTTCAGCAAAGGCTGGATGAACTAAAGAAAAGCAAGGATTCCCTTGAGGAAAAATTCAAGGAGTTCAGGGAAGAAAACAAAGATAAGTGGGATGACGTGCAGTCAGAACTGGAACGGGCAGGTCAGGAATTTAAGAAAGCAGTAAATAATCTTTTTGCTAGTCGAAAATAATAATTAAATATTCTTTGCCAGTTGATTTAATACTACCCGAAAATCTTTCGGATACGGGCATTCTATGTATTGCTCATTCCCCTGGAGATCAATAAACTTCAAGGAAAACGCATGCAATGCCACCCTGGACATAAGAGGTCGTTCTTCCTTCTCAGTTTTAAATTTATATTTCTTTTTTAATTCCGATAGATATAAATGTTTACCCCCATAGGTTAAGTCTGCCATAAGTGGAGCTCCAACAGAAGCCATGTGAATACGAATCTGATGCATTCTTCCGGTTATAGGTTTGCAAGAGACCAGCGTGTGGAACTTATAATATTCAAGGGATGAAACAACAGTAGATGACTTCTTCCCTTTACTAGCGCTGATCCTGACTGATCCTGAGGGCGCTATTAATAATGGTTTATCAATAATTTCGTTTTCGAATTGATGAACTCCTTCAGCTACGGCATGATATGTTTTTTCAACAGTTCTTTCAGTAAACTGCTTGCTGGCATGTTTATAGGCGTCTTTACTTTTAGCAATTAGTAATGCTCCGGAAGTTTCTTTATCCAGCCGATGGCAAACTGATGAATCACTGCAATAGTCCTTTGACAAATCCAGCACACATATCTCTCCCTTTCTATCAGCTAATGTTGACATAAAGGCAGGCTTATTGATTACTATGTAATCATCATTCTCAAAAGCAATCCAGTCTTTAAATTTGATCTTTCGATTCACGGGTTGAAACTTTGTCACGAGCTAAGATAAAGCTAAAAGTTGATCCCTTTCCTATATCACTATCTAATTGAATTGAAGTACCGTGATTTTCAAGGATATGTTTCACAATAGCCAGCCCCAAACCGGTACTCTTCTTTACAGTACGGCTTTTATCTACCCTGAAAAATCTATTAAATACTTTATGATGATGTTTTTTATCTATTCCTTCACCTGTATCAATGACCGATACTTTAATCCCTTCTTCCAGGTCTTCTACACGAATAGTAACCATTCCTCCTTCAATGTTATACTTTATCCCATTATTTATAAGGTTGGTCAATACCATAACAATCCTTGTATAATCAGCAAACACTATTACAGATTCTTTATCGCTTTCAACACTTAGCTTTATTCCATTTTTATCAGCTCTCGATTGGTACTCATCTACTACCTCCCGCACTAAAGCCATCAACTCAAAATGATCTCTTATCATCTGTATTGATTTTGACTCAATCTGTGACAACATTAGAAGGTCCTGTATCAGGTTATCAATATAACCCAGGTTACGGGCAGCTTTTTTAAGGAACTTCTTTTGAATTTCCTTCTCCTCAACAACATTGTCTAGTAGGGTATGAACATAACCCTGGGCAGAAAATAAAGGAGATTTAAGCTCATGAGAGATATCTGCTATAAACTGCTTTCTTAAATCAGATTTCTTAATAAGGTCTTCTATTTCTTCTTTCTGATCCTCTAACAACCCGGTCATCCCCTCAACCACCTGCTTCGATTCTTTCATTTTCAGGATTATTTTCTTTTCATTTCTTCTTGTCTTATATCTCTTCACGTACAATTCCATTTTGAGAAGATCGCGAAAGACAAGAAACTCATTGAAAATCCAGGTTATTAAGAAGGTGATAGTTATAGTAATCAGAAAAACTATCCATAACTGCTTGTTGCTTAAATCGGCAGGTATTAACAGCAAGGTAACAATAGCTCCGGTAAGTAGAGCAATAATTAAAGCAAGGAGACGATGTTTCATTATACTTCGGGCTCGAATTTATAGCCTACACCCATTACTGTTTTTATATAATCATTCCCTATTTTTTCCCGGACCTTGCGTATATGTACATCCACGGTGCGAACCAGCACGTATACATCTGATCCCCAAATATTTTTCAATAATACTTCGCGATTAAATACTTGTCCGGGTTTTTGCGCAAGAAAATATAATAATTCAAATTCTTTTCTGGGCAAGCTTATTTCTTTATCACCTTTGGTTACAGTGTAGCTTATCCTGTCAATTTTAAGATCCCCAAATTCCAACTGATTGACCTGTTCTGTTGATCTTCTGGCTTTTTTGAAATACGCGTTAACGCGACTCATCAACGCTCTTGGTTTGATGGGTTTCATCAGGTAATCATCTGCTCCGGCATCAAATGCGGCAATTTCTGAATATTCTTCAACCCTTGCGGTAAGAAAAATCACATGGGTAGCAGCCAGTTCAGGGAGCTTCCTGATATGCCTGCACGCTTCAACACCATCCATTCGGGGCATCATTATGTCCATTATGATCAGGTCCGGCAAGGTCTTTTTAGCCGCTTCAATTGCTTCTATACCATCTTTAGCTATTTCTAAATGGTATCCTGCTGATTTCAGATTAAAGTGTAACAACTCTAATATATCCTCATCATCATCTACAATTAATATTGTCTTCTTGTTGGAAGCCATCTTGATTTGTTTTCAACAAAACTAAGCTTTGTTTTATATAAAATTAAAATGAATATTATTATTAAAGTGTTAACCTTGGTTGTTAAATTTTATAAAATTTACATCCAAAATCTATTTCATATACTCGCTTTTCCAAAAACCTACAAATGCATGCAGATCGTTATTCATCGATTGATTAAGCATTATATCTAACTCATCCTGACGTTCCCTATAATTCAGAAATGAAACAAAATATGCATTATTGGGTTTATAGTTTTCAAAATATCCCTGATAGCGATTGGGTACTTTAAAACTAATAGTATCAAGGTTACTAATGATCCTGTCGATCATTTCATCCTTGTAAATGTTCTTAAGGCTATCAGGTTCATCTTCAAAAGAGTTATACATACTATCCAGCATTATGGTACTTTGAATAATGTATTTACTGAATTGCATTCTGTCGGCTAATAGATTGGAATAATCAATAAACTCTTGCGAATTTTCACCATACTGTTGCTTTAGAAATTCCTGTGCTCCCCTATTCCCAATGAAAGTCGCAAGGTTTTCATTAAAGGTCATACTATCGGGCACAAAGATGGTTCCATGGGTAAGTTCATGTATTATGGTATTAGCCAATTCGCCTGTACCATCAGCCAGCATATTACTCAAAATAGGATCACTAAACCACCCCAGGGTCGACCATGCACTCACAGGTCTTAATGAAACATCATAGCCGTCTTCCTGTTTCTGCCTGGCTAACTTAATAGCTTTTTCATAGTCGAAAAATCCTTTATAGGTAAACGACCCAATAATTGGGAAATCCCACATCAATGGTTCAAACTTATAAGGATCACAAGCGGTTACTACCCATAAAATTTCCTCTCCTTTCTGATCAAATACCTTTTCATAGTTATTGTTTGGGATCAGGCCCAATGAGTCGACCGAAAATTTCTTGATCTCTTCAACCCATTCAAGTGTTTGCTTTAATGAATCGGGGAAATCCGGATCTGCCAATATATCAGCTATTGGTCTGGCCTCATTAATTATTTTGAATTGTCCTTTTGCCTGAGCCAAACCATAACCAACCAGTTTATAGTGAAAACCCAGGTACCCAAAGACAATTAACCCAAGCAGGTAAAAGATGTGTTTTATTCGGATGTTCATCTGTTACAAAATAAGTTATTAAGAATTAGATAATAGACATTATTATCTATTCATTAAGATTTCAATATATGGATTAAACATTGTCCAGTAATACTACTACATATTATTTTCTTCGTTTCTGTTTGAAGCCTATTTGTGGCAATGGTTCGTTTTTCTCTTGTATTAGTTGTTTCAGGTAAGTAAATATTTGTTTGATACTCTTATCTTGGTTGGTTACTTTGCTTTCCAATTCATTCACCTTAATCAGCAAATCTTTATGAGTAATGAGCATTTCCCGTAACTTGACAAAAATCTCAATTATCTGCACACTCATTTGTAAAGCCCTGCCACTTTTTAGTACATTCGCTAACATCAAAACGCCATGTTCCGTAAACACATAGGGGAGTGATCCACCAAGATGCTTTTTGGATGGTATCGCATTTTGCGATACCATGACTTCTGTTTCTTTTTCGTTTAACTGAAACATGAAATTTTCAGGAAAACGTCCTTTATTTCTTTTTACCTGTTCTCTTAATCGTATAGGTTTCACATCATATAATTCCGCTAGATCTCTGTCTAACATTACTTTTTTGTCCCTGATTTGATAAATCTTATTCATTACGACTTCGTCAGGTATTACTTGCACTTGATGCTTCATACTCACTTAATTTTCTTCATTCTGCTACTCGTCACAGATTGTAACCAGAGACAAATTTACATATAATGCTAATTTTATTAGTTTTTATTTGCTAATATTTTTAGCTTTTCCTATATTTGATTTTGAATTATGAAATTAGAAGCTATTTATTAACACTGAACATTAATTCCGATGAGCGAACTAACCGAAAAACAAAAAGCCTTACAATTAACTATAGATAAGCTGGAAAAGACCTACGGCAAAGGTGCTGTAATGAAATTAAGTGATGATCAGGTAGTAGATGTACCTTCAATATCCACCGGATCTTTAGGCCTGGATATTGCCCTCGGAATTGGTGGGATCCCTCGTGGTAGAGTAACCGAAATCTATGGTCCTGAATCATCGGGAAAAACAACTTTATCCATGCACTGCATTGCAGAAGCCCAAAAAGCCGGTGGATTAGCAGCATTCATTGATGCTGAACATGCTTTCGACAAAGGATATGCGGAAAAATTAGGCATTCAAACAGAAAACCTGCTCATCTCACAACCCGACAGTGGCGAACAGGCCCTGGAAATCGCTGAACATCTTATCAGGTCTGGCGCCATAGACATCATCGTTATTGACTCTGTTGCTGCATTGGTACCCAAAGCAGAACTGGAGGGTGAAATGGGTGACAGCAAAATGGGTCTACAGGCCAGGTTAATGTCTCAGGCATTAAGAAAGCTTACCGGAACCATAAACAAAACCGGTTCTGCATGCATCTTTATTAACCAGCTAAGAGAAAAAATTGGCGTGATGTTTGGTAATCCCGAAACAACAACCGGAGGTAACGCTTTAAAATTCTACTCATCTGTTCGTATAGATATAAGACGCATCGGACAAATCAAAGAGAGTGCAGCAGATGTGACCGGAAACAGAACGCGTGTTAAAGTTGTTAAAAATAAAGTAGCCCCTCCTTTCAAAGTGGTAGAGTTTGATATCATGTATGGACAAGGCATATCAAAATCTGGTGAAATTATAGATATTGGTGTTGAGTTAGATATAATCAATAAGGCCGGCTCATGGTTCTCTTACGATGGCAACAAACTCGGACAAGGCCGAGATGCTGTTAAAAAATTAATAGAAGACAATCCTGAATTACTGGAAGAACTTGAGTCTAAGATCAAAGCTTCAATAAGTGGAGAATTATTAGATGAGCCTATTGCATCACAGGAATAAAATCCGGCATTTAAGTTCTTATCATATCAATCATTAAATTAATTTGTCCCTCTCTCCATGGGCTGATGTATGATTGACTATTGCTTCAATTTTAAGTTACACTTTAAGCAATTGTTTACCTTAACTATTGCTTAATCAGTTATTATTCAGCCTGATATTATTTATAAGAATGAAATATGTGCTATCTTAACCATATATTTTTTCTGCAGAACAATGAAAATTCTGTTAATAGATGATCAGTCAATTGTTGTTGATGGGATTTCAAGACTACTCACCAAGTCTGTCAAAGAGCTAGTTGAGCAAGCAAAATCCATTGATGATGCGTTACATTATTTTGATGAATCAGAATTTGATATACTGGTCACTGAATATAATTTGATTGATTCCAATGGCATTCAACTTCTACGTAAGATAAAGAGGATTTACCCCAATATTCAAATTATTGTTTTAAGTATGCAGGATGAATCCCGCCTTACAGATTTAATAGCAAAAGACAATCAAGCCAGAGACCTGGTTAATATATTGGAAGAGGTTGGCAATGGAAAAATCCAGCTCAGCAAACAAATTAGTGATATAATATTTCATGCCAAACATGAAAATAAAAAATCAAAACTACTCTCCAGTAAAGAAGACAAAGTACTTCAATTAATAGCACAAGAATATACTAAGCAGGAAATTGCCAAAGCACTATCAATTAATGAAAAATCGGTTGAGTCCTATCACAAGAGTTTACTCAAGAAGACCAAGACCTCTTCTATAGAAGGTATGTTAAAGTATGCTTTTGCCAATAACCTGGTCTGATCTTTTATTAAGCCCTTATTGCCTCAACAGGATCCATCCGTGCAGCCAGTGCAGCCGGTATTATACCAGAGATCATTCCGATAGAAACACTAACCCCCAATCCCAGTGCAATATTCTGGAAAGACATTGACAACTCAAGACTACCTAGCGATATAAATGAAAGTAAATAAACCAGCAAGAGCCCGGTGCCACCTCCCAGCAAGCTGAGAAATACAGATTCAAATAAAAACTGGAATAGCACGAAGTAATTTTTAGCCCCCAACGATTTCTGTATCCCTATAATATTGGTACGTTCTCGAACAGATACAAACATAATATTAGCTATACCAAATCCACCAACCAATATAGAGAAGCCTCCAATAAACCAGCCTGCAATCCCCAGGACATCAAAGACTCCCCCAATTATATTAGAGATTGCTTCCGGTTTATTAAGTGCAAAATTATCCATGTCTTTCGGGCGTAATCCCCTACGAGTCCTTAATAAACCTTGTAGTTCATATTCCATTTTTACAAGACCAATGTCTTCTTCCAAACCCTTTATGCCAATAGTAGATTGCTTCTCATTCCACCTTCCGGTTCCAGTACTGAATATTTTTCTAAACGAATCATAAGGGACAATGCAGTTATCATCATTGGTATTCCATCCCATAAAGCTTTCTCCCTCTCTTTCTATTATACCAATAATGAAATACTTCCTTCCACGAATTTTTATTGTTTTACCCAGTGCACTTCCATTCTCAAATAAATTGTCAGCAATGTTGGCGCCAATTATGGCTACATTTTTACCGGTAGCAACTTCATTCTGGGTAAAATACCTGCCCTCAATTACAGGCACAGCAAACACTTCATTATACTGATAGGATCCGCCAATAAATGTGCCCTCATCAAAGCTGTTACTTTTATATTTCATGGTTGAGCTCCGGTCACCAGACCAAATTGCCATAAATTGTTTTGAACTCAGATTCTGCTCTAAGAACTTAAATTCATTATAAGAAGGATTGGGCCTTCGCCAGAAATCCCACCAGTTGTAAACACCACTTTCATCAGGAGTAAAAGGCCACTTTTGCACATAAATCACACCCGTTCCCAAAAAATTGAGACTCTCCCTAATACTCTTTTCAAGTGAATCAACAACCGTAAAAACACCAATAATTGCAAAAATTCCTACTGTAACCCCTAATAATGACAGGGTTGTTCGAAATGCATTCATCTTCAATGCATTCCATGCAAACCGAAAACTCTCGAGAATTAGCTTAATTATTATTACCATTTAACTTACGGTCATTATTTTCTAACACAATAAATATCAACTAAGGTTACATTATTGGCAACATATCGTTACTTTTGCAACCTAAAATTCACCATTAGTGATTAGAACGCATAAAATTAAGAATAGGTTGAGGATTAGCAGCTATATTCTTAATTTTTTTATTGATGTATAAACTTAATATCCGCTGATCGTATGGCTTTCCCCGAAAATCAAAATATTAAAATGAAGTTGTCGAAGTTTAAGTTTGATCTTCCATCAGGCTTAATTGCTAAATATCCTTTGGAAAACAGGGATGAAAGCCGCCTTATGGTTGTCCATAAGGATACAGGTAAAATTGAGCACAGACAGTTTAAAGATATTGTTGAGTATTTTGATGAGGGTGATGTAATGGTTGTGAATGACACCAAAGTCTTTCCTGCCCGCCTTTATGGAAATAAAGAAAAAACCGGTGCAGAAATTGAAGTTTTCTTATTAAGAGAACTTAATAATGAAATGAGACTATGGGATGTACTGGTTGATCCTGCCCGAAAAATAAGGGTTGGCAATAAGTTATATTTTGGTGAAGGGGAACTCGTAGCAGAAGTAATAGACAATACAACCTCTCGCGGAAGAACAATCAGATTCTTGTTTGATGGCACCAACGAAGAATTCAATCAGGTGATAGATCAATTAGGTGAGACTCCATTACCAAAAACTATTGATCGGAAAGCAGAACCGGAAGACAGGGAAAGGTTCCAGACAATCTATGCTCAGAAGACCGGGGCTGTCGCTGCTCCAACAGCAGGATTGCATTTCACAAAACATTTGCTCAAAAAATTAGAAATCATAGGAGTAGAAACTGCTCCAATCACACTTCATATTGGACTAGGCACATTCAGGCCTGTTGATGTAGAAGATCTCACAAAACACAAAATGGATTCTGAGAACTTCAGTGTAAGTGAAGATACCGCTCTTATGGTAAATGATGCAATGGAAAACAAAAGGCGTGTTATCGCAGTTGGAACCACTTCGATGCGAACACTTGAAACTGCTGTTTCTGCCACTGACAAGTTAAAGGCGAAGACAGGCTGGACAGACAAATTTATTTTCCCTCCTTATGACTTCAAGATATGTAATGCTATGGTTACCAACTTCCATTTACCAGAGTCTACACTGCTAATGATGGCAGTTGCTTTTGGGGGTTATGATCTGATAATGGAAGCTTACAAAATAGCTATCAAGGAAAAGTACAGATTCTTTACTTTTGGTGATGCTATGATGATTATATAATAATTAGTTCATATTTATTACCTTAGTTAAAATTCTTTTTATATCCGGCTCATAGTTGAATATGGATTATGCTCTTATTGTAGCAGGTGGTAGTGGCAAACGAATGGGTTCCCATAAACCCAAACAATTCTTACTGTTAGATAAACAGCCAGTATTATTGCATACAATCAAGGTATTTTACAGGTTTTCTAAGTCCCTTAAGATCATTATTGTGCTCCCTCAATCAGAATTTAGCACCTGGGAATCACTGGTAAAAGAACATGATTTTAATATACCTGTCACTTTGATAGCCGGAGGAGAAACAAGGTTTGATTCTGTTAAAAACGGACTGGACTCTATCCATGATTCTGATGGACTTGTTGCTATCCATGATGGGGTAAGACCTTTTGTCTCAATCGAAGTAATAAAAAAATGCTATGATTCTGCAAGGTTGCACGGTTCAGGCGTTGCCGCTGTTACCTCCAAAGATTCTATAAGAAAGATAACCGGGGATCAAAATATTTCGGTATTAAGAGACGACTACAGGTTAATGCAAACACCACAAACTTTTAACATAAAGCTAATCAAAGAAGCCTATCAAATGGCAAGCCACAAAGAGTTTACAGATGATGCCTCATTGGCCGAAAGCAATGGAGTGAAAATCCGACTTGTGGAAGGTGATTATGATAATCTTAAAATAACAACGCCTGAGGATTTAATTATCGCTCAGGCGCTGCTCACAAAAGTAAAATTGTGATTCTTTAATACTCGTCTTCGTTAAAGAAAAAGTCTTCCTTCGTAGGATAATCTGGCCAGATCTCCTCGATATTTTCATATGGCTGGCCATCATCTTCCAACTCCTGTAAATTCTCAACTACTTCCAAGGGGGCTCCAGACCTGATTGAATAATCAATTAATTCATCCTTAGAGGCAGGCCATGGCGCATCTTCAAGATATGATGCTAATTCAAGTGTCCAGTACATATTATTACATCTAATTTTTCGCAAAGATAAAATTTATAATCATAATTCAAACAACTCTGCAAAAAAACTCACAACTATCTGATTTGCTGATATTTACAATACCTATTTATGCGCCAAATAGGGTAAATTAATGTAATTGACCTCACTTTTCCTGCTTTTTCTCCTCGAATTTTCCTGAAATTGTCAGATATCTGGTACAAACAATTATCTCTGATATTCATTCAGGTTATTTATTTTTGATCTACAAATCAAATTTTATGAGTGAAGAAAAAATAATATTTTCAATGGCCGGGGTAAGTAAAACATACCCGCCCCAAAAAAAAGTTCTTAATAATATTTATTTGTCATTCTTTTATGGCGCCAAAATTGGGGTTCTAGGGCTCAATGGTTCTGGTAAATCCTCATTATTACGCATCATAGCAGGGTTAGATAAACAGATACAGGGAGAAGTTGTATTTTCTCCGGGTTATACTGTTGGAATGATGGCACAAGAACCTGAGCTCGACCCTGATAAAACCGTGAAAGGAATTGTTGAAGAAGGGGTTCAGGAAACTATAGACTTACTAAAAGAATTTGAATCTATAAATGAACAGTTTGCCGATCCTGCCATAATGGACGATCCTGATGCAATGACCAAATTAATTGAAACACAAGGGGAAGTCCAGGAAAAGCTTGATCATATTGGAGCTTGGGATCTTGACTCAAAGCTACATAGGGCAATGGATGCCCTGAGAACGCCCCCCGGTGATACAAAGATTGCCAGCTTATCAGGTGGAGAAAAACGAAGAGTTGCTCTTTGTCGCCTGTTACTTAGCGAACCAGATGTGCTCTTACTTGATGAACCCACAAACCACCTGGATGCTGAATCAGTGCACTGGCTTGAAAACCACCTGCAACAATACAAAGGCACTGTAATTGCCGTAACACATGATCGTTACTTTCTTGACAATGTTGCCGGATGGATTCTTGAACTGGACCGCGGAGAAGGAATTCCATGGAAAGGCAACTACTCGTCATGGCTTGAGCAGAAGCAGCAGCGTTTAGCCCAGGAAGCAAAATCTGAATCAAAACGACAAAAAACGTTAGAGCGTGAATTGGAATGGATTCGTATGACGCCCAAAGGAAGACATGCCAAGGCCAAAGCCAGAATTAACTCCTATGACCAATTGTTAAGTGCTGACGTTAAGGAAAGAGAAGAAAAGCTCGAGCTATTCATTCCCCCAGGAGAAAGACTTGGCAACAAAGTGATTAGTGCTGAAAATGTCTCCAAGGCTTATGGTGATAATATTTTATTCGAAAATCTCAGTTTTTCACTACCCCAAGGTGGTATCGTTGGTGTGATAGGTCCTAATGGTGCCGGAAAAACTACATTGTTCAAGATGATTACCGGACAGGTTGAAGCAGACAATGGGGTATTTGAGGTAGGATCTACAGTTGACATTGGTTATGTAGATCAGGAACACGATAACCTCATTCCAGACAAATCTGTTTGGGAAACCATTTCTGAAGGTAATGAACACATTCAGCTTGGCGGAAGACAACTGAACTCCAGAGCCTATGTAAGCAAGTTTAATTTTGGAGGTTCCGATCAACAAAAGAAAGTAGGACAACTCTCCGGAGGAGAACGAAACAGAGTGCATCTGGCACTTGCGCTTAAACAAGGTGCTAACCTTTTACTCCTTGATGAACCTACCAACGATCTGGACGTGAACACCCTGCGTGCTCTTGAGGAAGGATTGGATAATTTTGCAGGTTGTGCTGTGATTATTTCACACGATCGGTGGTTCCTTGATCGAATTTGCACTCACATTCTTGCTTTTGAAGGAGATTCCAGTGTTTACTGGTTTGAAGGAAGCTTCACAGAATATGAAGCTAACAGGATTTCCCGCCTTGGAGATGAAATACCCAAAAGAATTAAGTATAAAAAACTTAAAGCCTAAATTATCCTATCAAAAAGGTTATTAGTTTATACCTTTACATAGTTGGTATTAAGAATATAAATTGAATTAGTTGGCGATTGATGAGTGTAAATGAATCTATGATTTTTATTGTTGATGATGATCAAGTACAAAATGAGATTCATTCGATCATAATTAAAAAACTATATCCAGGTTTTCAGATAAGAACATTTACTCATGTCTCTGAGGCGGTAAAAGAACTTCTGAGCTACCATATGCCTGACATCCTATTCCTTGATCTTCACATGCCAGGCGATGATATTGTTTCTTTACTGGATGTTCAGAAATCATCAGATATGGATTTCGATGTCTATTTAATTTCTTCACTCGCCCATATGAATGATTTATCAATCCTGAAGAAGTACCCAAAAATCAAAGGATTTATACCAAAACCACTTCAGGAACATAAATTAAGAACGATTATAGGTCATTTTGCTTAATGTTCGTGCTCTCTTTGAGGAATGATTACAGGTATAATATTGGTGCTATCCGGCTTTTCTATCATCACTTCATGCAATGTATTTAAATCTGGCTGACCTGCTTCAATCCAGGCAGTAAACCAGAAATCACCAATTAGCTTGATAGATTTTTGCATTTGCAATTCCACAATGGGTAAAGCATTATGATATGCCAGTGAAAATTTCTTTGAATATACTTTAACCGTTCTCTTTCCATTGTCCTCAAAAGAATATTTTTTACTCTCTCCAATCTCTTCTGAAACTCTTTTTTCAACAACCAGGATTGAATCAACCCAATGATGGGCTCCAAGAACACCATCCCAAATAGCCTGCTGCGGATCTGAAAGATAATTAGCCTGCCCTACCAGGAAATCATAATCATTGCTGAATAATTGAGGTAATCTTGTTTCCCAGAAACCATGAATCCCTTTTTGTCCTGTTTTCTGACCATTATAGTTGCTGGTGGTATGAAGGGGCACATTTGCATCGGCAAGATAGTGAGCTAAATCGCTCGATTTATTAATTATTCTTACCTGGTCTTTATTAGCAAAAGCCTTTACCAATTGCCTGTAAGTAAAATAGGCATGCCATGGTACTATGCCATGATCTGTTAATGAGTCCTCTCCAAACTTCTCAACTGCCTGGCGCCAATACTTAGGAAGCGAATCATACTCCTCTCCGTATACATCCAGATCAATATAATGCCTTGGGCCTTCTTCCGGAATAACATATCTCCTTTGATCCGGAACCACAGACTTCTCAATAATTGCTCTTGAATTCTTTTTGTAAAACCCGGCCATTTCAGGAGGCAAGGTATAAATGGCCATTTCAGTTATTAAACGATGTCCAAAGAATCCCCAGTAACCTTGAGAAGGCAAAGTAATACCCACTAAAAATGTCATTACAAACAAAAAATGTCTCATGTGAGAATAAAAATAGTCTAATTTATTTAAAAGTGCTTTGCCTACTTCTGGTCGTGTCGCAGTAGGAATCCTTTGGAGCTTTGGACTTTCAGAATGACCAATTCAATTCGCTTCTCAGGATGGCAAAACGTATTATTTATTAGCACCACTTTTGTCATGCTGAAAACGCTTTAGAGTTTGAAGCATCTTTGTCACATAGAAGGCAGCCAACATCCTACAGCCTACCATCCAGAAAAAACATCAAACTTCATATCTGAATAAATATCGGTTCTCGACTAATATTTTTACTGTTCACTAATGATAAAAGATTGTAGTCAGTTTGTGATTTGTAATAGATCACTCTATATTTGCACTCTCAAAATTTTGAGCAAGAAATAAAATAGGATATGGCAAATCATAAGTCGGCATTAAAGAGAATACGCTCAGATAAGGCTAAATACCTGAGAAACCGTTATCAGGCTAAGTCTACACGTACTGCTATTAAGAAATTAAAAAATACTTCAGATAAAGCTGAAGCAGAGGAGTTACTAAAACAAGTTAGTGGCATGCTGGATAAACTGGCTAAAACAAATGTTATTCACAAGAATAAAGCTGCTAATAACAAATCTAAGCTAACAAAGTACGTAAAGAGCTTATAAGGAAGATTTTAAATGGAATTAAAAGCCATCTGTCGGTCGACAGGTGGCTTTTTTAATGACCACTAACTATATTTGACTCTTTTTCTGATAAGAATTTTATGACAATAACCTATAAAACGAATATCAAGCAATGGGCCGAAGAAGACAGACCAAGGGAAAAGCTTCTGCTCAAAGGTAAGTCTACACTCAGCAATGCCGAACTCCTGGGTATCCTCATTGGTTCTGGCACAAAAGAGTTAACAGCAATAGATCTGGCGAAGGCAATCCT
>JBDLIU010000011.1:0-36860 GCA_039714715.1 Bacteroidota bacterium | reverse complement strand
AAACTCTTTCTTTGCAATAACCATTTCAAATAATGAATATCCGGATTGTGATTGGGTAACCAGTGAAACCAATGGTTCTTACACCCTAACAGTAAATGCTACCGCAGACAAACTAGTGGATGCAACATACTGGAGTACCACCTCTTCAACCCGTGATTTCAGAAACAGTATATGGGAAGGCGTAAGTCTTAACGCGGCTAACCAGGAAACCATTACATTCGAAAACACCTATCCACAAGATGGCTATCGTTCATTTTACATTGACCTTATTTATAAAGATCATAATAGCCGTGAATACATTGTAAGCACCCGAACTTTTGTAACAAATTCAACAGAAATTTTATAATTAAAATGAAGAAGAAATACTTATTCTCAATATTAGTTATACTAATAGTTTTTATCGCTGGCTGTTCATCAGAAGAATGTAACTGCAATGTAGAAGTTACCCCTGCTAATGCGCTACTGCACTACCTTAATAACAATGACTCAACCTATCATTGGGAGCTTAAAAACACTTATGAAATTGAAGGTGTACAAGCTTATGACCTGATTTTAACCTCTCAAACCTGGCACGATCATGTATGGAAACACCAACTCACTGTAATTGTACCCGAAGAAGTGAAGTACAATGATGCCCTTCTTTTTATTACCGGAGGATCTTTGAAGAAAGGCAATCCAAACATGAGTGATGCAGAAGACAGAACCGCTAAGTTCATGGCATCAATTGCAAAAGACAATAATGCCATTACTTCTATTATTAGGCAGGTACCAATGCAACCTATATTCAATGGTCGTGTTGAAGATGAAATTATCTCCCTCACCCTGCACAATTATAAAAATGATGGTGATTTAACGTGGCCCCTACTTTTTCCCATGGTAAAATCAGCAGTACATGGTATGGATGCCTTACAGGAATTTGCCAGCAAAGAGCTAAGTACCGAACTGGATAAGTTTGTGCTCTCCGGAGCATCTAAGCGTGGGTGGACAACCTGGCTCACCGGGGCAAGTGATCCAAGAGTAAAAGCCATTGCTCCCATGGTGATAGATGTACTTAATATGCCTGCCAGCCTCGAATATCATAAAGATGCATGGGGCGATTACAGTCCGGAGATACAAGATTATGTAAACCTTGGCCTTCCCCAGGAAATTGAAAGTGATTCAGGTGCCAATATTGTTGCCATGATTGATCCTTACTCCTACAGAAATAATCTTACCATGCCAAAAATGATATTTATCGGCACTAATGACCCTTACTGGCCTGTTGATGCAATTAAAAACTATTTTGATAGCATCCCCGGAGAAAATTACATCCACTACGTACCTAATGCCGGGCATGGACTGGATGCTAAAAACAACGATCAATCGATTAGAGCATTAAGCTCATTCTTTGGAAATACTATTTCTAATATCAATTATCCAGTCCTGGATTGGGAAATATCCAGGGTTGAAAATAGCTACAAAATAGAAGTTAGCTCAACAGCCGATAAACTGGTTGATGCCGTTTACTGGTCTGCCTCTTCACCTGATCGTGATTTTAGGGATAATGAATGGTCGGGAGAAAATTTTGGAGCAGAAGGACTTGCTTCGGTAAGCTGGGAAGAACTATTTCCGGAAACAGGGTATCGTGCTTTTTATATTGATTTGATATACAAGGATGTAAATGGTGATGAGTACAGTAAAAGCACACGAATGTTTGTGGTAGATTCTTTACAATTACTTTAAAAGTTCTGCCCATGGATACTAATGAGCTTTATCTTGGTTATAATATTGGTGGCACCAAATGCAGTGTCGTACTTGGAGACAAAAATTTCAATATACTTGATAAGGTATCATTTCCAACTAATACTAAAAGGGGTTATGCCGAAATATTAAATGAGTTTAAGGAGCACACTTTTAAACTCTTGAGCTCATACGGACAGGATAAACTTATTAAAATCGGCATTAGTTGCGGTGGGCCTTTAGACTCAACAAAAGGTGTTATTTACTCACCCCCCAATTTACCCGGATGGGATGCTGTACCTATAGTAGATATTGTTAAAGCTGAATTTGGGGTTGAAGTTGAAGTTCAAAATGATGCCAATGCCAGTGCTCTTGCGGAATGGATGATGGGGGGAGGTAAAGGCACCAGGAATATGATCTTCCTAACCTTTGGTACAGGAATGGGAGCTGGTCTTATTCTTAATGGTCAATTATATGCCGGCACTAATGATCTAGGGGGTGAAGTCGGACATATTAGAATGGAAGATACTGGTCCAGTAGGTTTTGGAAAGGCCGGATCATTTGAGGGCTTTTGTAGTGGTGGTGGTATTGCACAACTCGCCAGCACTATTATTACACAGAAACTTGAGGATGGACAAACTGTTGGCTTCTGCCCTACAAAAGAAGGAGCGCAAAACATTACTGCCAAAGATGTATTTGAAGCAGCTAATGATGGCGATCCGGTTGCCATGCAAATTGTAGAAATCTCAGCCAAACAACTAGGTAAAGGCCTTGCGATATTAATTGATATCCTAAATCCGGAACGAATTGTTATTGGCAGCATTTACACTCGAAACAAGGAAGTTTTCGATCCCATTATTAATGAAATGTTGGAAAAAGAAGCAATCCCTGCAGCAAACAAAGTATGTAAAATAGTACCAGCTGCACTGGGTGAAAGCATTGGAGATTATGCTGCTTTGTGTGTAGCTTTAAACTGATAATAAAATTGAATAATATAAAACTTTGTGCCCCTCTGCATTTTCTTAGCGATTCTTTGCGCCTGCCTGCCGGTCAGGCAGGGTTAGATCTTAATGCCAAATATTTATTAATAACAATCATTCTTTTATCTAGCTGTAACACAAATCAACCCCAACAATCAGAAGAAGAAATGCAAATCACCTTCTCTCCTAAAAACCACTCTTTAGACAATAACGATAATTTCTCACCTGAAGGTAAATTCCTTGTTTACGATACCCGCGGCACAGTTTATAATAATGATCTTGCCAACTGTAAATCAATAGAAAAAGTTGAAATAGCTACGGGTATTGAAACGGTAATCTGGGAGCCAGAATCCATTACAGGAGAGCAGGCAGCACCAGGTGTAGCTGCTGTCTCATATCATCCTTTTGAAAATAAGGTAGCTTTTATCCATGGTCCATTTTTAAATGAAGTAAACCAAATAGGCTATTATAGCAAACGCAATCGTACAGGTGTAGAGGTTAGTGCAGATGGTGAAGGTGTTCTATTCAAACTGGATATGCGAGACCTGAACAATGACCCTACAACTCCAGGAGCCCATCGAGGCGGTACTCACAGGCATGAGTATAGCAGAAATGGAAAACGAATTGGGTTCACCTACGATGACCATCTTTTGCAAGATTATGATCGAACCATCGGGTATATGGAACCAAATAAAAATGCTCCGAAAGATTATACTCATTACTTCTCATTGTTGGTAAAACCTGTTAAAAAAGGCACCTCAAAGCCTAGCGAGATTGAAAAAGCCCATAGTGATTCCTGGGTTGATAGTGCTGGAACAATGAGATCCTTTATCGGTGTTGTACGAGCAGAAAATGGGATTGATTATGAGAGTTCTCTCTTTGTAGCAGAGATACCAGATGAGGTAGATATCACTACTGCAGGTGCCGGGGATGTAGAAAACTATCCTACTCCTGCACAAGGCATAATAATCAGAAGACTAACACATAGCAATAATGCAGATGGCATTGTAAGGGGTTCTTTCGATGGCAAAACAATTGCTTATTTTGATGAAGATTCGACAAGAGTAAAACAGGTTTTTACAATTCCCATTGATGGCTCAGATCAATCACAAGATGCTGACAAACAACCCAGACAACTTACATCCTTTCAGTCTAATGCTTCTGCTATTCGCTGGCATCCATCTGACAGGTATATACTTGCGATTACTGATGGTAATGTCGTTGTAATAAATGTTGATTCCGGAAATGTTGATTTCATAACCAATGATAACAAATCGCGAAGTAACCTGGTTGTTTCTCCGGATGGCAAAACCATCGCCTACAATATCAGAGTTGAGCATAAAGATGCTCAGAAGTCATTTTCACAGATATTTGTTAAATCAATCGACTTACAATAATCATATAGCCAATGTTCAGGAAAATTTTAAAATTCATATTTATCTTTCTCATCACGCTGTTAATCATAGTAATAGCCTACAGTGCTTATAAACTTCGTGACCGTAACCCAGGATACGAAGTAAACATTGGTATTAAAGCTAAAGAACCTAAAGAACCTTTAAAGGTGGGATTCGCTGCACTCCCAATCACTCCCAATATAGAAGATACCTGGAATGATGTAAACAATGATGCTAAATACAAAGAAGAAGATGGTGACAGCTATAACGACAATAACAATAATGGCAAGTTTGATCCATATTGGATAGCAGGATTTAGCAACAAACGAGCAGCCAATGGGGTACACGATGATGTATGGGCCAGGGCTGTTGTCTTTGATGATGACAATACTCGTTTGGCATTGGTTTCGATCGATGCTATCGGTTTTATGCATGATGATGTAATCGATATCCGTGAAATGATCCCTGAAGAACTCAATATTGACTACACATTGGTTGCCAGTACACATACACATGAAAGTAATGACCTTATGGGCATCTGGGGCCCGGGGATTACCGAAACCGGTGTAAATGCTGAAAACATGGCCTATGTGAAAAGTCAGTCTGTCAAAGCGATTAAGCAAGCAGTAGGTGCTATGAAACCAGCGAACCTGCATATTGCACAAAACCTGCAAGATGCTGATATCCTTGTTGAAGACAGCCGTGATCCGCAAGTAAAAGACCCAGCTATTCGGCTCATAAAAGCTGTTGATGCAGAAACAGAAAAAACCCTGGGGATATTATCTTTCTGGGCTAATCATCCGGAAACAGTTTGGAGCAAAAACCTGCTGATAAGCTCGGATTTCCCTCATTATTTTAGAGAATATCTGGAACACGGTATTTATAACGGTGATTCATTAGTAAAAGAAGGAGTAGGTGCTGAAGCCCTCTACTTCAATGGTGCCATTGGTGGCTTAATGACCACCCGTAAAGGAGTTGGGATAAAAGACCCATTTTCTGATTCCGTTTATTACGAACCTTCGTTTGCTAAAGTAGATGTGCAAGGAAAAAGACTGGCACTTATCGCACTGGAATCTCTTGAAAATCCCGATACTATTATCAATGAAGCAAGCATATCACTTCAGGCAAAAACAATCGACCTTCAATGGGACAATGAAACATTTGGATTGGCTGTAATTATGGGATTGCTCGACAGAGGTATGAGTGGCTACAAGAAGGTGCGCTCAGAAGTAGCTGCATTTAAAATTGGTCCCGTAAGTTTTATTGCTGTTCCAGGGGAGCTATACCCTGAAATCCTCAATGGTGGAATTGAAAATCCTGACGGTGCTGATTTTAAGATAGATCCGATAGAAACACCTCCTCTTAGATCGTTAATGCCAGGTGACTATAAATTTATGATTGGTTTAGCCAATGATGAAATTGGTTATATCATACCTAAAAGCCAATGGGATGTTGAGCCACCTTACACTTATGGTGATACCGGTGATGGCCCTTATGGAGAAGAAAACTCGTTCGGACCGGAAACGGCTCCTACAATTTACAGGGAAATACAAGCTTTATTAGCAGAATTAAATTAAAAAAGCTATTACGCAGAGTTACACAGAGGATCCGCTAAGGTACGCTGAGTTTTTAGACGATTTTTGGGTATTAATCACTCTTTTAATTCCGTTCTTTAAAACAGATACGTGAAAATTAAGAAGTAATCCCAGTTTGTAGTTACCTAGTTTTAAATAAGTAAGAATTTGGGCTAAATGAACATCTGTAAACGCTTCTACTGTCTTAATTTCAATCACAACTTTCTCTTCAACAAGTAAATCCATCCTATAACCATGATCCAACTTAACCTCCTTGTAGACAATTGGCATTGGCACTTCCTTCCTAACAGAGAAACCAGCTCTTTTTAATTCATATAACAAACACTCTTGATAAGCTGACTCCAGCAAACCGGGCCCCAGTTGCTTATGCACTTCAATTGCGCATCCAATTATTTTTTCTGTTATATTACTCTCTTTAATATTTTGTCTCTGTGGTACTCTGTGCTACTCCGCGGCTCTCTGCGTTATAACTTATATAATTACTAAAATATGTAAAAAGGAAAGTAATAAATGTATTTATGCTATCTAAACAACTTCCTGTACTCAGATGGAGTAGAATTCATTACTGATTTAAAGTAATGGTTAAAATTAGCCAGGTTGTTGTATCCACTATGGTAGCAGATTTGAGTGATTGATTTATCCGTTTCAATAAGCATTTTTGCCGCGATACCGATCCTGATCTTCTTTACATACTCCATAAAAGTTTGATCAGTCTTTTTCTTGAAATACCTGCAAAAAGAGCCGGGAGCCATATGTACTAAATCAGCAACCTCTTTAAGCTTTATCCCCTCCTCAATATTGAGGAAAACATATTCATAAACTTTATTAATTTGCTCCTGGTCTTTGGTAAAGGAACTTGAGTATATCTCAGATTCAGTTAAATATTTCCGATCCTCAATCCTGAGTAATGCATTAAAGATATTCAATAGTTCAATATAACTTTCAAGTCCTTCAAGGCCAACAAGATGCTCAAGGCGTTTCTTAATTTCTTTTACTTCTTTACCCTGAAAGAATATTCCTTTACTTGCTTGATTAAGAAGATTCTCAACATCTTCCAACTCAGGAATGTTAAAGAAATCAGATAGAATTATATTCTCATAAAAATGAATTGTAATACACAATGGAGGTTCATGCTTATCTGTCTCCAAAATTTCCCAGCTGTGTGGTACTTCAGGGCCCAGCAACACAAGGTCATCTTTTTCAAAACTCGAGATGTTGTTCCCAACAATTCTCCTCCCTGCTCCTGAAACAATAAAGTTTAATTCAAAATTCTTATGAGAATGGATCTTTGGTAAACGTTCAGAAAGTTCAATTTTACGGGCTATGAAAGAATGCTTATTAGGTACATGAATTTTTTCGAATACATATTCCATAACCCTATTGTTAAATTTTGATCTTTTTAGTAAATATATTTAATAAAATTCAAAATCGGGTTAAAATATCATGTATTAGTTGAATATATCGATATAAGTAAAAGGAAACTTGAATAAGCTCAATCCCCAAACTTAATACCCACTACAATGAACAATTGTCACCTATTTCAAAGGGTATTTAATCTGTCAATTTCGGAACATATCTATAGTTGTTTAATTGATTTTCAATACTAATATCTCATTCTACTTAAAATGGCTATTCACCTACCTATATTCGTATGCGAATAGCCATTTCAAATTAACCAAGTTGTATTATCAGTTTTAGCTAAACCTTAATAGTATTGACTATATACTGCGAATCTAAATTAGTGAACAGACTAATAGCATTCTTCTTAAAAATGCACCATTAGCTATAATATTTTCACAACATTTCGAGTTATCCCTAAAGCAATTATTTTACTAATAAGTAATTCTAAGCTTGAAAATTTAATCACAAGGTAAATGATAGAAAATTTACTTGTATATAGCATAAAACAGGATAAATAATTGATATTCGTTAAAATTCAACATATATAGGTTAATAATGTGGTGTCTTTAGCAGATATTAAACCTTAATTTTATCTTGTCAATTTATAAATTATTCAACTATAAAAATTATTCTATGAAAAAAATTAATTACTTAATAATGAGCATGATGGTTGTAAGTGTTATGGTGCTTTCATTATCCTCATGTGAAGATGAGCCTGCTCCCGAACCAACGGTTCAAATTCTGCAGGCTACAGTTGACGGCTACGCAGTAGCTTTTACAATTGCGGCAGAGAATGCGACCTCTTATGCCTGGGACTTTGGAGATGGTAGCGGAACCAGTACTGATGAAAATCCTTTATATACCTATGCCCAGTCTGGAACTTATACTGCTACAGTAACAGTTACAGGTGAGGGTGGAACCGCCAGTGCTACTAAAGATGTGACATTAGCCGCCTCAACCTATGAAATGCTTACTGGCGGACCTGCTATGACAAATGGTAAAAGCTGGGTAATGAGTTCTACTGAAGCAGTAGTAATTTTTGAAGCAGAATATGCAGACTTAAGTGATCCTGCAGCTATAGATGATGAGTTGCCAGGTGGCATACTTGGAATGCTTGGTTTAGCAAGTGAGTATGAGGATTTAGCAACATTCCTTGACGATGGCTCTTTTGAGCAAAATGTAGTTAATGACTCAGTAACAGCAAGTGCATTATATGCTGCATTAAATGGAATTGCTTCTAAACCATCAGGTGATGACGCTATTGTTCTTATGCCATATACTCCGGGTAGTGGTCTTAGTTTCACCTATAATGAAACTGATTTAACCATGAGCGTGATGCCAGACGCTAATGCTCCGGCAACTGTAGAGGATATTACATACACAGGCTACCCATATATTGAAATTGTTGGAGAAGGATTCCTGGGTATTATCGAAGTTCCTCGAAAATATATTGTTTTTGAGCTATCAACAGACAAATTGGTAATTGGAATGTTTGCGCACTTCCCACAAGATCTTACTCCTGGGGTTGATTATGCAAATTTTGAACCAACACACATATTGAAATTAGGATTTATCCCTGCTCCATAATTAAGATTAATAAATAGTATTAAAGCCCTGACGATTCTGTCAGGGCTTTTTTTTTTATATCTTAAATTTTGGGTCTCCTTGTTTATTGTTAGTGCTAGCGGGCGGGTGTCCACGAATAGTGCGGTAGCATAATCCATTTAGCATTTTATTTTAGGAGAAACATGCCTTGTAAATACTGATTTATACATTATTCGGACTTAATATTGGATTATGCTACATTTCCCGATAGCTATCGGGACGTGGTGTCTAAGCTGGTCGTAGCATCGATGCTACGACCAGTTTGTAGAATTGAAATAGCAACAAAAAAGGTTGAACAGTAAACCCATTCAACCTTCTAATCTATCAATTAACCTATCAAAACCTAAGTTTTTATTATCCCTATCAATATTATTGCAACACCCACATTTTCGACCAGGCACTATTCTTCCCATCTTCCATTGAGTACGCTGTTTCTTCAAGCAAATTAATAGCTGCATTTGTGTTATCAGGATTATAATTCAATTCATCTACACCATAATAAAACCTTAATGGGATTGCATTTCTTTTTACAACTGTGCCCGGTAGCAACCCTGGTAAACCTGTACGCCTGAAATCAAACCATGATTCTGCCGTGGCCGTCCAGCTAGCAATCCATTTTTGCTCCATGATTTGTTCAAGTGTACCATCGTATACCACACCCGGATTCAAAATGTAAGCGGCACCTTCACTGCCAACACCCCAGGCATCAAGTGAGGCCTGTATGCCTTGCTCATAATGACCTTGTGGGTCACTCGCCCACCCTTTTAGAGCAGCTTCGGCAATAATAAAATTCACTTCAGCAGCTGTTAATATCCTTGCTTTTAACAAAGGACCATCTGTATTCATATATCGTTTATTGAGATGAGATGCATGAGGATTATGTGGTGCCTGGTTAATATCAGGACATAAATTGTATGCCTGTGCAACTGCAGACCATGCTGGAGGAAAACCTACATATTCAGGATCAAAATCTATCGGAACACCGTGTAATGATTCATACTCTGAAACAACATCGGGTCCGATATATCGAACTGAATCAACTATATCATCCCTGGCAGCTGGAGAGGCAACTGCAACGAGTGGAATGTCAACCTTCTCTGCCCATAAAGGTAACCTTGGGTCATTATATGTTTGCATGGGTTCAACCAGCGTAGCACACATTTTTAACCGCGCATAAGCACCTTGTTTGAATCCATGATTTGTAGTATCAGTTGGCCATGCATCAATTTCACTGTTACCATAATAGGATAAATTAACGTCATCCGATGCATCCTCCATAATAGGGTAAGTGTCTGGATCAGCTAGTATTGTAGTAATTCCTGCTTGTGCTACAGATGGTGCCTTTTCTGATAAACGCATATAATACCTCAAGGCAAGTGAATTGGCAAATTTTTGCCATTTGTTAACATCGCCTCCTAGAAAAAGGTCTTGTACAGGACTAATACTAAAATATTCACTTTGTTTACCTGATAGTAACGTATTGGCGGCATCTAAATCTGCAAGTATCCCCGTATAGATATCTTCCTGCTTATCAAAAACAGGTTTAATATTCTCTTCTCCTCCTAGGTCTCCCTTCAGTGCCTGGCTGTATGGTGCATCTCCCCAAAGGTCTGTTATCAACCCAAAAACATAAGCCCTAAGTACCAATGCAGCACCTTGGTGAAAATCCAACTCCATCTCCACCGATTTGTCATACATTTCATCTATATTTCTCAGGATTTTATAGTAATCCCCCCAGTTATGGTCTGAAGTTGTCCAATTATAACTATTATGGCTGCCACTCCATCCATCTTTTTGCGTGTGTTGCATAACACCAGCAATATCTCCAAATCCTAGATTTACCACTGTAGTACCAATATATGTTTCGATAGAACTCAATAATAAATTTGGATTACCTTTCGATGGATCCACTCCATTAGGATTAATATTCATATCATCCAGATTCATGCAGGAATTGCTAATTATTATTAACAATCCGGTTATTATCAATACTCTTTTATCAACCATAGTCATATAATTGTGAGTTTAATCAAATTTAAAATGTCAGGTTCAGTTTAAGACCAACTGGAATTACCCATGGCTCTAAATTAAAATTCTCTATACCTTGTCTAAATCCTGAAGACTGGGCCTCAAATGCCCTTTCAGGATCAACTGCAATTTTAGCCTTGGTCCAAAGCATAATATTACGGCTGTACACAGAAATATGTAAATTCTGTAATTTCATTCTATCTGTAATCGATTGAGGGAATTGGTAGCTTAAGGATACTTCCCTCAATTTAATAAAATCAGCATCAAAGGTTGATGGACTTGCAAAACTCCATGGATAAGCAATTATGTAGGGGATAAATACAGTACCGGGTCCTCCAAGGTTTTCATTATAGGTTCCATCTTCATTTTGTGTAACTCCTGGTATGAAGACACCATCATAGATGTGAGCGTATGTTTCATAAAATCCTCCATATTCAGGAGTAGGACCTCCCACTACATTGAATCCATCTGTAATATATTCGTCTGCATTTGCTACCAACCAATCTCTAAGCTCTTGTCCTTCTCTACCTCCCGGATGAATCAACTGGTCTAACCAATCCTGCGCGTTTTTATCTTCCGACATATACCTATGGGTCTGCGAAATAAACTGCCCACCTTTTCTCCAGTCAAAGACCATACTCAAAGTAAAATTCTTATAGGATAAGGTGGTTTGCAAACCCATAAGGAAATCAGGATTAAAGTTTCCAATCTTTGTGGAATAAACATCTTTTTGGGGATCCGTTTTCCACCTGGAGTTACCCTCCAAAAATTTATCAACAATTGGATAACCATAATAAGGTGAATTTGGATCTTCTACTCTTAATAAAGTAGATTCCTCATAGATATCACCTATCTGATCACCTTTATATGTTCTCGCACCTCCCTTAGCTCCCGTCCAGAATTCAATAAAATCAATACCCTCAGCTATTTCTACTAAGGTTGTTCTATTACGTGAGAAGTTTACTCCAATATCCCAGGTAAGGTCATTACTAATTGGGGTTCCCTGAACCATAAATTCCCAACCCTGACTTCTTATAAGTCCTGCATTTAGAAATACACTGTTGTAACCTGATGAAGGCGTTAAGCCTACTTTTATAATCTGATTCTCATTATCCAGAGTATACCAGGTCCCTTCAAATCTAAGCCTGTCATTAAACACTCTGATATCTGTGCCAAATTCCATTGATGTGGCTATTTCTGGTTTAAGGTCAGGTGTTAAAAGATCACCAGATTTTGATAAGCGGGTGGCCTCTCCCCACTGTCCATCATTATTATATACCTGGGTTAGTTTGTATGGATCTGTATCATTGCCTACTCTCGCCCAGCCTCCTCTAAGTTTTAGAAGATTAACGCTATTACCCAAATCTATTAATTCATTTAACAATACACTTAGAGAAGCTGAAGGATAGAAATATGATCTATTTTCAGCAGGCAGAGTACTTGACCAGTCATTTCTTGCTGTTAGGTCAAGATAAATCATTTCATTGTACGCGAGATTGGCCATCCCATATAAACTATAGATTCCTCTCTGGTACCAGGTGCTATTGTAATAAAGTGATCCCGATTTAATATTACGAACCGAGTAAACATGAGGAACTACCAATCCGTCTGTCGCTGAATTATTTATCATAGAACCCTTCCTGTAGGAAATATTTCCACCAGCTGACACCCCTATATTAAAGTCGTTTATCTGTTTATTATAGGTAGCAAGAAAATCGGCATTGCTTTCAAAATTCTTTGAAGAAATTATTCCATATGATCCATTATTAAGTTCATATAAATAGCTTGGCGGAATCTTGGATTCCCTGATTTCATTATACATATCTAATGAATAGCGACCCATAAGACTAAGCTCAGGTGTGATTTGAATCTCACCTTTCAGGTTTCCGAAAACCCTGTCACGCACAAAACTGTTTTTAATCTCATGTGCAAGGAAGTATGGGTTATTATAGGTACCATTAGCGGGAGTTCTTTGTTGAACACCTTCCTGTCCGGGTTTCCAATAGGCAGCATGATCAGGAATCTCACTAAGATGTGCATATTGCTCTTCGTTGAACCTGTTAAGGTCAAGAATATTAATATTTAGAGGAGTCTTATATACCCAATAAATCGGACTTCCTTTCTTACTACTTGAAGGCCGGTTATTTGAATATGACCTGCTTATATTAAGGTTACTGCTTATCGTAACTCTTTCATGTGCTTTAATCGATCCGGCAAAAGAAAAATTATTCCTGTACAAATCTGATCCCGGTGTAATCCCCCTGCTGCTCATGTTGGTAACACCAAGCCTGAAATTCATATCGTCTTTACTGTTCATTACAGAAACAGAGTTTGTGCTGGTTATTCCATTTTGAACAAAATTGGCAACATTGTCAGGGTAAGATACCACTTCAATAGGTACTTTCCCACCCAAAGCATTGGTCGGACTATGCCATTGAATAGCATAGTAACCCTTGTCGGTTTCCATTCCAACGCCTCCTCCAATAGGTGATATCTCTGGCGTCTCATTGGGCGGAAAATCATCAGGAGTAAAAGGAAAGAATCCCGATGAAAAATGTCTTTGGATACCAAAATATTTGTATGGCCTGTCTACTACTGTATTTAAACTAACATTCACAGTCATACCTTTTGTGCCTTTTCCTGTTTTTGTGGTAATAAGAATCACTCCGTTTCCCGCTCTTGAGCCATACAATGCAGCTGCACTTGGCCCTTTTAAGACTGATACACTTTCAATATCATCAGGATTTATATCAGAGATAGGGTTACCATAATCAACAACATTATTTTCTCCAATCTGGCTTGTGTTATTTTTTAAGCTGTTAATTACCGGAACGCCATCTACTACAAAAAGAGGTTGGTTGTCATTACTGAGTGAAGTTGCTCCCCTAATTACAACACTAACCGATGTGCCTGTTCCTCCTGTAGAATTTATAGTAACCCCGGATACTTTACCCGCAAGTGAATTAACCACATTCTCCTGGGTAACCTTTGTCATATCCTCGCCAGAAACCTGTCCTACGGAATAGCCCAATGATGCCTCTTTCCGTGTAATGCCCAAAGCTGTAACTACAACTTCACCTAGTGTCTCAGCACTTTCATTAAGTGTTACATTAATGGTTGTTTGTGTTCCTACTCTTATTTCCTGGGTTTCAAATCCAACATACCTGAATACCAGAATTGAGTTTTCATCATCTACTTCAATTGAATAGTCACCATCGAAATTGGTAACCGCACCTTTCTGCGTACCCTTAATCATAATGGTTACACCAGGGAGTCCCTGCCCATCAAGCTCAGAGGTCACCCTACCAGATACCTGCTGAGCATTCACATTACTAAATGTAAATGCTGTAACCAATAAAATCCAAAATAGTTGTCTCAGGGTATTTGCTAAAAACGAATAAGATTTGTCCGATTTTAAACTGAACCATGTAATGTTCCTGGTTACAATCCGGAATAAGCTGTTAGAGTTTATCATGGTCTGGAGAGTAGTTTACTATACAATTTTAATATCTTTCAAACACAATTCATTAGTGTATTTTACTTAATTTGCATTAAGTTTTAACCCATTATGGTGATTTTAATCAATATACAACCATACGCTAGTTAATATTCTTTTATGAATAGTGAAAATTATATTATGAAGAATCAATTTACTATTCATCTTGTATTACAATTTAACAATAAATATTCACATCATGAATAAATGGCAAATTCGATTAGCTGGTATCGCAAGTTTATTATTCTTTACTACTTTATTTACTAACTGTAAGGTTGAACCAGATAAAGTTGAAGACAGCAATTCAAACTGGGCAGAACAATTAGGCTTTCCTAAGGGTAAAAAAGTGTTAATCCTGCATGCAGATGATATCGGTATGTGTGAAGAAGCCAACCTTGCTGTTATCCCAATGCTGGAGAACGATTATATTCAATCAGCAGCTATAATGATGCCCTGCCCCAATGCAGAAGATTTTATTAACTGGGCTATCGCTCACCCCAAAGAAGACCTCGGCTTGCATTTAACGCTTACCAGTGAATGGAAAACCTATCGGTGGGGCCCAGTTGCCAGCCCGGAAGAGGTGCCCGGATTAATTGACCCTGAAGGCAAGTTGTGGCCAGAGGTGCCCGAAGTTGTTCAGCATGCCTCTGCAGAAGAGGTGGAAAAAGAAATAAGAGCACAAATTGATAAGTCCATTGCACTTGGTTATCAACCCAACCATATCGATACGCATATGGGTACACTCTATGGCCATGCCAGCTATGTAGAAGTGTTTTTAAAGGTTGCCGAAGAATATGGCATCCCTGCCAACGCAATTGATATTTCCAATGAGAAAGTGGCAAATAAATTCAAGCAACAGGGTTATCCCATTGATGATTCAATGATAGCATTGATCGATAAATATACACTTCCAAAACTGGATAACTTTGACTATGTACATGGTGCTGGCACCTATGAAGAAAAAGTTAACAACTTTAAGGAATTGGTTCTTTCTATTGATCCCGGGTTAACCGAAATCATTTTCCATCCATCTGCTGAAACCGAAAACCTGAAAAGCATAACAAATTCATGGCAGCAACGCGTTTGGGAAACTGAAATGTTTTCCGATCCTGATTTAATTGCTTTTTTCGAGGAAGAAGAAATTATATTTACTAACTGGAAAGAGATAATGAAGCGGTTTAATGAACAAAAATAATTGCTGATGAAACGTCCATTAAAAATTCATCATTTTATTAAACAAGAGAATGATTATTTTTTAATGGTAAGTTCCATGTGGCCAATAAAAAATTAATTATAATCACATGAATAAGCTGTTATTTATAATACTAACTCTCAATCTTGTTATTTTAACAGGTTGTGCACAAGAACAACAAGATGACCGCCCGCTTAAGCCACCTAAAGGGTATGCAAACGAAACATTTCTGAAAATCTCTCACGTTTTAGGCTTTCTTGACCTTGTTGAGACAGAACCTGCTGTTCCTGAAGAACTTGATGAGTATAAAGACATCGTTTATAAAGAACTGGAAACCGGTGATCTAAAACTCGATATTTACAAGCGTAAAGACCTTAATGGCCCTACCCCTGTCCTGGTTTTTATCCACGGAGGAGGGTGGTCGAAAGGCAAAAAGGAAGATTATCTTATTTACCTTGTAGACTTTGCCATGAAAGGCTACGTAACGGTATCTATTTCATATCGCTTGTTCGATGTAGCCAAATTCCCTGCACCAGTACAGGATGTGAAATGTGCCATCAACTGGATCAGGAATAATGCTGATGAGTATATGATCAACCGCGAAAAGATGGCAGTGATTGGAGGTTCTGCCGGAGGGCATCTTACCATGATGCTGGCATATTCTGAAGAAGATGAATATACAGAAGATTGTGATACAGCAAGCATACAAAAACCTCAGGCTATAGTGGATATTTATGGCCCGGTTGATTTAACTACAGAGTACGCTAAAGGTCGTGGTGAAACAAAAGGATTGATAGGTAAATTATACGAAGAAAATCCCGGAGCTTATAAAGCAGCATCCCCCGTTTCTTATATTTCTGACGATGATCCTCCTACCCTTATTTTCCATGGCACTATTGACTCCCTGGTACCTGTAAGCCAGTCAGACTCCTTGCAGATTTGGCTGGATAATGCTGGTATAGAAAACGAGTACCACAGATTAAAAGGGTGGCCTCATACTATGGATCTATCTGAAGATGTAAATGAATACTTCCAGTTTTATATGGATAGATTTTTTGAGAAGCATTTGCTCAACGAATAGTCCAATAATTTACCTTTAATGCCTTAATACTCCTTCAGATTTTAATTTCCAATCGTCTGTTCTAAACGGGAAGGTAGGGAAACCATTTGAATTGAAAAGGTTAGCAGAAGCCGGGTTATCTTCCCAGGCATACCTTACAGCTACAGGCTGTTCCACTGAATCAGACCATACCTTAACTTTATTATTCGTAATTATTTCAGTTTTAGCCCAATGAAAAACTTTATCCTTCCCCGCAATAGCAAATCCCTTTACATAACCATATTTATCATGAGTCTTTAAAGATTCTGCATTAGTATCAAACTCAATCTCAATATAATCATCTTTAACGATCATTGACTTATAACGTGCCCCTAAATAATTAACCTTTTTATTATAGACCGTATTCTGAGCTGCAAGCGCCAGTCTCCTTCCTACTTCTTGCTTATTTTTTGGATGGATATCGTTGGCCTCACCAATATCAATGGTTGTAATCATAGCAGTTCCGGGAAGTGATAATGTCATCTCCTGGGCTTCTCTAAGTTCAGGCCAATAACCACCTTCTGGAAGTTCAACCTCTTTGCCAAAGTTGGCTAACTGAACATACAAGAAAGGTAATTCTGAATTATTCCACGAACCTCTCCAATCATTTATCATCCTGGGAAACAATTCCCTGTATTCAACAGCTCTGTATCTATTTGACTCACCCTGATACCAGATAACTCCCTTTATCGGGAATTTCTTAATCGGATTTATCATCCCGTTATACAATAAAGTAGGGTACGAATTGGGCCCAAATACATTCTGAGGCATTGGTTCTTTAATTATCATACCAACATTATATCTCCATCTACCTTCAAGAGATATTTTCTCATCTCCTACTTTTAAGAAAAGTTTATCAGAACTTCCATAAATTCCGCCACCACCCATATAATCTTCTACTCGAATAACAAGCTTATTTATTCCTTCTTGAAGCGTACCTTCATCAATATTATAAACCCTATCCTTATTATACCTGTTTTGTGTTTCGCCAATCTCTACACCATTTATCCAGGTAATATCAGAATCATCTATTGGACCTAATGACAGTTTAGCGCTAGAATTTGCCTGGGCTTTTGAAAGTTTTATATCTAACTCAAACCATACAACGCCATCTTTATCTTTTAATGATGCGTCTTCTGATGCCTCCCATAGAGTGGGTATATGCATGGTTTGCCAGGTTGAATGGTCATAATCATTTTTTGCCCATACATATGTCTCCTCTTGAATCCCCTTATCCTTATTATGGAGGTCGGCAATCCACTTGTTGAAATTTCCGCTTCCTTCATTCCTGGCTTTATCGATATCCAAAGTCTGCAGTGCTTCGATTTGTGTATCAAAGACTTTAGATATATTCTGTAGCCCTTGTTTACTGGTCCAGGTTTCAGAGACGGTTCCTCCCCAGTTATCACTAATTAATCCGATAGGGATATCAAGACTGGCATGTAATTCCCTCCCAAAAAAGTATCCTACTGCAGAAAACTGCCTTACTGATTCACTTGAGCAGTTTTCCCATTTCCCTGCATCCAAATCGTTTTGAGGAAGAGGCGACATTCTTCTTGGAACTTCGAATAAGCGAATATTTTTATGATTTGCTTCGGCAATTTCAGTCTTTGCATTAGCAGATTTCTCTACAAACCATTCCATATTTGACTGGCCTCCGCATAACCAAACATCCCCAATTGCAATATTCTTTATAACTTCAGTTCCAGACTTTGATTTAATCGTTAATGTATAGCCAACACCCGGCTTCATTGCCGGCAGCAATACCTCCCATTCTCCCTGAGAGTTTGACTTTGATTTATATTTCTTTTTATCAAATTGCACTGTAACCTTTTCACCAACCGGAGCAATACCCCAGACAGGGACTTCAATCCCACTCTGAATAATCATATTGTCAGTAAATAACTTATGTGTTTGAACCTGTGCTATTAGAGAATTTGATAATAGCAGAACCACTAATAGGATAATTATCCGATTAGGATATGTCATATTTTTATTAAAAGCCATTTTTAGTATTTTACAATAATTGGATGAGAAAGCTCTTTAATAGCTTTTTCTATTGATGAATTAAAGAATTCCCTATTTTCAAATCTTGAATCCTGATTTTGCCAACCTGCATAATAATAAAAATCCGCAGTATTGTCAAACCTGAATTTCAGGGTTCCCAGATAGGTGGTTGTAACAGGTCCACCTTCCTGGGGAGCTTCGCCTGAAGCAGAGAATACCGAATCTGCAGCTAAGATTCCCATCCCTAAATATGACTGGTTTTCTGCCTGTCGATCATGTGTGTACATTGTTACAAATCCATCTGAATTTGAAAGGTATAACGTGTCGCTATGTAAATTGACAATACCTGTAACAAGTTGAATCTGACTCTCATAATCACTCAGTTTAACCATGCTATGATAATAATTTGTACCTGCGTGGATGGTTATTTGATGCTTTAAATCAATAGTTACATCATCCACCTTCCAATCTTTGAAAAACAGCTCAAATGATGATCGTAAAGGTCCATCATATAAAAGTTCATATCCAGCATCTCCGGTTCCATCCCATCTATAAATTGTATCATCTTTGCTAAGGGCAATAGCACCTGCTCCTAATGAGTTTCCTACTTTAAGGATATCCATTCCCCAGTCGTCAATAGCATGATAATTTTGGCCTTTTACTCCAGCATTTTTTAAGACAATATCTGATACTTGTTTGCCAAAAATATCCATCCCATTTCGAGCATCATAGTAGTTTCTAAATCCTACATTTTCATTCTCCCAGGCAGGGCCTTCCATCTGAAAATGTTGTGAGGTAATCTGAGTGTCTCCTGTACTAAGTCGTTTTACAGTATCAGCATTAAACTCAATACCATCCTTGGCAGCAAATTGTATATGAACCCTCGGTTCAAACTTCATAATCTCTTCTGACGCAACAATGCTCAATTCCAGGGTATCGTTGGCATCCATATCAATCAACAAAAAAAGTTCATCCCATTCGCCATCATTATCAAGGTCATCTAATTGATAAGGTATAGCTTCTCCTTTTTCATTTCTAACTAAAGGATATATAATATCACCGATATCATTTCTCTTTAAAACAACCGGTGCATCAGTTCTTTTAAAATCCAGTGTATTTATTAACTGAATATGCTTCTCATTAGGTTTACAAGAAACTACTAGCGCAACTAAAAAAGTAAATAATACTGTTACGTATCTCTTATTCTTCTCCATCATGACTACCTAATGTTGCTAATATTCCACCATCAACATACAAAACATGCCCGTTAACAAAATCTGATGCTTTAGAAGCAAGGAAAATGGCTGCCCCTTGCAATTCTTCCGGCTTTCCCCACCTTCTGGCTGGTGTTCTTTTGATAATGAACTTGTTAAACGGATGTCCATCTACCCTGATTGGTGCAGTCTGATCAGTAGCAAAATACCCTGGCCCAATACCATTTGATTGTATCCCGAATTTTGCCCATTCGTCTGCCATTTGTTGTGTAAGAAGCTTTAGCCCACCTTTTGCAGCTGCATAAGCACTTACAGAGTTTCGGGATAATTCACTCATCATAGAACACATGTTGATAATTTTACCACCTGCATTCCTTTCACGCATGCTTTTAGCCACGTGCTTAGCCATAATAAATGGTCCTACCAGATCAATATCAATTACTTGTCTGAAATCATCAACTTCCATCTCCAGCATTGGCGTACGCTTAATTATGCCAGCATTATTAACCAAAATATCTATTGGACCAACTTCAGATTCGATTTTTGCCAAAGACTCAACTACCACCTCTTCTTTGGTAACATCAAAAAGGTATGTGGCAACATCAACGTTATCTTTCTTGTATTCTTCTTTTGCAGTTTCAAGTTTTTCTTTTGAAATATCGTTGATCACAATTTTTGCTCCGGCACTTGCCAGCCCTTTTGCTATTGCCATACCAAGACCATGAGTAGCACCTGTTACTAAAGCCGTCTTCCCGTTTAGATCGAATAATTCCATTGTATTATTTTTGGTATAATGTTATAATTTTTTTTGTTTCGGTTTATTCTAGAAAATAGATAAGCAATCTCTTTGTTGAAGTTACCTTAAATCAGTAGTCTCTACCACATCCATATCACCATAATCAAGATTTTCTCCTGCCATTCCCCAGATAAAACTGTAATTAGAGGTAGCAGCTCCTGAATGTATTGACCATGAAGGCGATATTACTGCATTCTCATTTTTTAGCCATATATGCCTGGTCTCCTGCGGTTCCCCCATAAAATGGCACATTGCTTCAGACTCTGGCAATTCAAAGTAGAAATATATTTCCATCCTTCTATTATGAGAATGGGCAGGTATGGTATTCCAAACACTACCTTCTTTTAATTCCGTTAAGCCCATCTGCAATTGGCAGGTCTCTACGACTGAATTAACAATTAATTTGTTGATCACACGATCATTAGATGTTTTTAAACTACCTAAACTTACAATTTCAGCATCCTTTTTTGTTATCAGCTTGGCAGGATATGATGTATGTGCCAGAGCTGAGTTAAAGTAAAAATGAGCAGGTTTGTTTGTATCTACACTTTTAAAGATCACTGATTTTGTACCCTTCCCAATATAAAGTGCTTCTTTAAACCCTACATTATAAGCTATCCCATCAACTTCAACTACCCCATTATTCCCAACATTAATGATCCCGAGTTCGCGTCTTTCCAAAAAGTAATCTGCTTTTAGGTCTTCAAAAGTTTCCAATTTAAGGTCTTCTTTAACGGGTAAAGCCCCTCCTGCAATAAACCTGTCAATTAACGTGTAAACAATATTAATTTCATCATCTACCATTAGATTCGTAATTGCGTATTCTTCACGTAAACGCTGTGTATCATAACTTTTAGCATCTCTTGGATGAGAGCTAAATCTTAACTCTGTGTTCTGTTTCATTATATTATTAGCATCTTTCTACATTAAGAAAGGATTTATTAAAAGTTCTTTCTTATACGATTTGTTGATTCTCCGATAATCAGTTCAGGTTCTAACCTAACTGTACGTGAGATATTAGATTTATTAGCATCTGTTATTTCTTCAATAAAAACTTTGGCACTAAATCTCCCCATTTCCTTTGCGTGCTGATCTATTGTTGTCATTGAAGGCGAAATCAATTGAGTCCATTGTTCGTTACTATAACCAACTACCCCAATATCTTCAGGAATTTTATAACCATTTTCTTTAAGATAGAGAAGTCCGCCTAGCGCTGAATAATCACTTGCTGAAAACAAAGCATCAGGAGGATTATCGCTTTTCATAAGCTTTTCCATATCAATTTTACCAGATTCAAGCTTTAAATCATTTTCTACTATTAAACTCTTATCTACAGGGATATTATTCGCCTCAAGCGCTTCAATATATCCCGCTTTTCTTTCACGATAAATGTTTATATAAGACGGCCCTCCAAAATGTGCAATTCTTTTATATCCTTGCTTTACCAAATGGTCAACTGCTTTAAAAGCTCCATCCCTATCATTATTTATAATCTTTACTGTATCAATATTTTCGGCAACTCTATCAAAAAAAATCAATGGGATTCCCGCATCTAATGCTTTTTTAAAATGTTCAGTAGTTTTCGTTTCCAGACCAACTGATACTAATATTCCTCCTACACTATTACTAATCAATGTATTCACATGTTCGGCTTCTTTTTCTATAATATCATGAGACTGGCAGATCAAAACATTTAGATCAGAATCAAATGCGATCTCTTCAATTCCCGATATTACATTGGAGAAAAAATCACGATTAATCCTTGGCACTATTACACCAATTGTATTGCTTTTTCCCATTCTTAATCCAGCAGCAAAGGAGTTTACCTTATAATTATGCTTTTTAGCTAAGGCTAACACCTTGCGTTTCATAGAAGCGCTGATCCTGGGGTGATCCTTCATTGCTCGTGAAATGGTTGAAGGAGTCGTTTTTAGCTCCCTTGCCAAATCCTTCATGGTAACCTTATTACTCATCAGAATGGTAATTGTGTATTTATTCAAAGATATTTCAAAATCAATTCGTATGCAAACGATTGCTCTTTTATTGCATTATTACTAATAATTTGATAATACTCAACAGAAAAGTGTTCATTGTTAAAAGTTCCAATATGGCTGATATATTCATTAAACGCAATATATTTATTGACTTAACGAATTTTCTTGCTTAATTTAGTATTTTCTTTTTCAATGCAACCGATTGCTTAAAAATATGTTATTGGGTGGATAAAGCCTATATTAAAATGAGCTTGTTACATGATGCAACACATTCAAACATCTACTCCTTTACTCAAGGCAGCAAATTCTGTAATAAATATAATACATAAGAATGAAACTTTTGCTGTTTATAAATACAAGTGTACTTATTTGGCGGAATTTATCAACAGTTTAAGTTAATATGGCAAACATGAACAGACTCCATTATTTCAGTACGATATCACTAATAACTTTGCTGCTGTTTAGTGCCAGTTGCAATAAAAGTAATCACAACTCTTCTTTAAAATTAGCACATAGCCTTAACATCACTCATCCGGTGCATAAAGCTATGGAATTTATGTCTGAAAGGGTTAATGAGTTGTCTGAAGGGCAATTAGCGATAACAATTTACCCAAGCGGACAGCTTGGATCAGAGCAGCAAAATGTAGAATTATTACAACTGGGTAGCCTGGCAATGACTAAAGTATCTGCTGCAGTAATGGAAGGATTTTCTGATGATTACAAAGTGTTAAGTTTACCTTATATCTTCAAATCCAGAGAACATTATTTTGAAGTATGTGATGGGGAAATTGGAAAAGATATCTTACTAAGTACAGAGAATAAGATGCTTAGAGGACTATGTTTTTACAATGCGGGAAGCCGAAGTTTTTATAGCAATCAAAAACCGATTTTAACACCAGAAGATTTAGAAGGAAGTAAAATTCGGGTTATGAATAGTCAAACTGCCATGCAAATGGTTAGTGCACTTGGAGGGTCTCCAACCCCTTTAGCACCAGGTGAACTCTATACTGCATTACAAAGTGGGGTTGTTGATGGTGCTGAAAATAATCCACCGACATTCTATACTACCCGGCATTATGAAATATGTAAATATTATTCCCTCGATGAGCATAGCTCAATCCCTGATGTATTATTGATGAGTAAAATCGTGTGGGACAAGTTAAGTAAAGAAGAGCAAAGTTGGATAATACAGGCAATTAATGAATCTGTACTTGTCCAAAGGAAGCTTTGGGATGAAGCTGAAAATGATGCACTACAAAAACTTGAAGCAGCGGGTGTTGAAATCTCCCATCCTAACAAAGAATTGTTTCTGAATAAGCTAACTGAACTTTATAGCACTTATAGCGACAATAAAGAATTGGCTGCCTATATTCAACGTATTAGAGAACTGGAATAACCATGAAGAAACTAATAGACAAGTCAACCGAAGTGGTCTTGATCATACTAATGATCACATTGCTCTTTACTGTACTTTGGCAGGTTATTAGCAGATATTTACTTAATGACCCTAGTGCATATACTGATGAACTAGCCGGCTATTTATTGATTTGGATGGGACTATTGGGATCCGCTTATGTTACAGGGCAAAAAGGTCACCTTGCAATTGATTACTTTGTTCTTAAGATGACAGCACCCAATCAAACACGTGTACAAATAGTTGTAAGAGTTCTTATTTTTCTATTTAGTTTGATTGCTTTGGTTATAGGTGGTTTATGGTTAGTATTTTCAAGATTTAACCTTGAGGTCACATCAGCAGCGTTAAGCATTCCACTTGGATATATCTATCTAATCATTCCTGTTATTGGGATATTAATATGTTACTATGCTATTAGTGAGATATTGGCAATAACTATTAAACAAAAGAAGTTATGATCTCATCAGGTATAGCCGTTTTAATTATTGCTTTCATTGTGCTAATGGTTATGGGAGTGCCCATAGCCTATAGTATTGGCATCGCTACAATTTTAACAATGTTCGTTAGCATAGACTTCTTTCCTGCAATATCCACCATTTCTCATAGGATGTCTTCAGGATTAAACAGTTTCACATTGCTGGCAATACCTTTCTTTGTGCTTGCCGGCAATATTATGAACAAAGGGGGAATTGCACTTAGACTTGTTGAATTGGCAAGAGTGATGGCCGGAAAATCAACAGGTGGATTGGCCTTTGTTAACATCTTTGCCAACATGCTCTTTGGAGCAATATCAGGATCTGCTGCAGCATCAGCATCTGCCATTGGTAGTATTATGGGACCGGAAATGGAAAAAGAAGGTTATAATAAAGACTTCAGCGCAGCTTTAAATATTACATCGGCAACAACAGGATTGTCTATCCCACCCAGCAATGTACTAATCGTTTATTCTCTGGCAAGTGGAGGCATATCTATTTCTGCTTTGTTCCTGGCTGGTTACTTGCCAGGAATTCTAACCGGTTTGGCACTTATGCTTGTGGCATGGGTTTTATTAAAAATAAATAGAGATGGGCACAATAAAGGACTTCTTGCTTTAGCTAAATTGTTATTGGTTCTAATACCAGTTGGTGCAGGAGCATTCTACTTTTTAACCTCAAGCTTGAATAGCTCATTCAAAACAGGAGCACTTATTTTCGTTCTATTGGCAGTGGTTTCATACTTAACTTTCGTCAATCGAAGTAATGTCAAAAATCTTGTCATTAAGTTCTGGAGAGCACTCCCAAGCCTTATTCTACTTGTTATTGTAATCGGTGGAATAATTAGTGGAATATTTACAGCAACGGAAGCTTCAGCTGTCGCGGTTGTTTATGCATTAGGTTTGTCATTAATCTACAAAGAGTTAAAAATTAAAGATCTTCCTGAGGTAATATTAACATCAGTAAAGACCACTTCAATAGTATTGTTTTTAGTAAGCACCAGTATGGCATTGGCCTGGATAATGGCTTATGAAAATATTCCACAAATAGTTAGTTCTTTCTTGCTAAGTTTATCTGATAATCCATTAGTGCTTCTATTGATAATTAATGTGATATTACTGGCAATGGGCACTTTTATGGACATCACGCCAGCCATATTGATTTTCACACCAATATTATTACCAATTGCTGAAACCCAGTTAGGAATAGATCCCATTCATTTCGGAATAATATTGATTATGAATCTCAGCATTGGTCTCTGTTCTCCACCCGTAGGATCAATACTGTTTATTGGCTGCTCTGTGGCCGGCACAAGCGTAACAAAAGTATTTAAACCGCTATTACCCTTGTACATCGCTATGATAGTTGTGCTGCTATTGATCAGCTATGTGCCATCAATAAGTTTATGGTTGCCTTCATTGTTCCAGTAGTATAATTTGAGAGCAATATTTTATACTTAAAGCCTGTTTTAAAAAAACTGACACCACTTTTTATAATAAGTTGCGCAAACGATTGCATTAGTCTTCGAATTGTATTTATTTTGAGTAAATTTAGCTATGGTATAGTGTACAATAACAAAGGAAAATACCTAAGGTGCTTTGAGTTGAGTTTATTGCACAATTATTTAGATGGCTTTAAGAATGGCAATGATTAAATTCGATACTAAATCAATTAAGGGAAATAATGAATAAGCTTATATTATTTGTTCTGGGATTTTATTTAGTAACGCTTTTACCATACAATAGTATAGCGCAAGAAAACTATCGCTATCCACAACTTGAAGAAAAAATAACTTCTTTCAGAATACCCCTCCCAAATAAGAAATCCATTAAATACATATATCTTGATGATGACAAGGATCCTGATGGGCTTAAGGCCACATTAGTTAATGGCACTAAAGTCCTATGGATTGATGATGACGATGATATGGTCAAAGGTGACCTGGAAGGAGATATGGATAATGACTGCCTCTTAATTGATTTAAACAACGATGGCAAATATGGGTCTGAGCTTGATCTGATTATTGATTATATTGATGATGATAATGACGGAAAGGCTGATTATCAAACCATAGTTGACAATGGGAAAAAGGATTACAATGGGAAGTGGAAATCACATTACATCTGGTTTGTTGATAATGATAACGATGGTGTTTTTGGCTACATTAACGGGGATAATTTCAAATTTGAAGGATGGGATCATAGTGGGCTAGCCAACTTTTATACGGATTATAATGGTAAAAGCACAATGCTAAAAGTGCATATTACCACCTGGGATGTTGAAGACCTTGAATTTAGCTGGGAAAACCCATTTTTATTTTATGATGAAGATAATGATGGATTAACAGAAATGGCTATCAGGATGGTAGATGAGCCTGTTGAAAATAACAAAGAAAACAGAGCATGGCAATATAGCCACAACATTTCATTGGTTCAAATGACATTTGATCTGGACAATGACAACAGGGCTGGCAATGAGCTTGATTTTGATATGAGTCTGAAATTTTCCGGTAAAGGATTTGACTACACTAGTGAAAAACATCCTTTCAATAATAAAAAAGTACTTCAAGAAGCCAGTTCCTATTTTGACGACCACCGATGGAGAGAAATTAATGAGTTGGTTTACCCAGACCATTCTGCAGCATTTGATCTTACCTTCAATAGTGGTGAGTGGAAAGAGTGTTGGTTCGTTTTTGACGAAGATGATGATTGTAACCGGTGGGAACGGGTAGAATTCTATGATCCTAAAGATCCTTTTAAGATTGGTGCTAAAAATGGTGGACTAGACCATAATCCACAGGCAGATGCATCTGGAGACAGGGGCGAGTGGGATTTGGATTTCTCCGGCAAAGGGCAGCTATATATTTCTCCATTAGATGGTAAATTGCATTTATACGGGGCAGAAACAGGTTACTGGCGAATTGACCAAAACACGCTATTCTACCAGGGCTGGCAAGGCTGGAGAGGGCCAAACCTTCAACCGGAAAGTCAGACCCTGAGTGAACCCGCACGTTTTGCCACAATTAAATATGAAGATACAAACAGCAATGGCTTTTTTGATAAAATAAGCTATGATATGGATGGTGACCATAAATTTGAATCTGTTTTTTCTGCAGTAGATTTCGGATTAAGCGATAGTGCCGAAATTATTAACATATCAAAGTTTACTTTCAAAGATTATCATGACCTGTATTCAAAAATGGCTAATGATATGTTCAACAAAGCAATTTCAACAGTCAAATTTGCTGAAGAGAAAGGACTAAATACCAACTGGTATTCATTTCTAAAAAACCCTAAAAGTATAAGGGAAAAGTACCATAATGGTTTTTGGCTAAATTATTATCTGTACGAGGATTTGAAGGCTGCCTTTGGACGCAAGAAAAAGAACTTAAAAAAGATAATGGAATCGTACTACAGCTCAAACTGGAGTCTTTCGCAAGATAATAATGACACAGAACTTAAGATTAACAAAATGATTTCTCCCGAATCCACCGTAACCAAAAACCACGCTGGTAAAGATTTCAACAAGTTGAAACATACGTGGAAAGCTCAATGGATTACCCATCCTACAGAATCAACATTAGACTATGGGGTATTCCTTTTTCGTCATTCTTTCAAGTTGGATCATAAACCCGAAAATTTCAACATATTTGTGTCTGCTGATAACCGGTATAGACTCTATGTCAATGGTGAGAGTGTTTGCTTTGGCCCGTCAATTGGAGATCTGACTCATCAGAGATATGAAACAATCGATATCGCTAATTGGCTGAATGAGGGTGATAATGTGCTGGCAGCTGAGGTTGTGAATTTTGGAGAATATAAGAATGTATCTCAACTATCATTTCAGACCGCATTTATCTTACAGGGTGATAGCTCGAATGGAATAGATATTAATACAGGTAGTGCTGATTGGAAGGTAACTAAAAACAAGGCCTACACGGCTATCCCTTTCACAAGTGAAATGCTGAATGCATACTATGCTGCAGGACCATGTGACAGAGTCGATGCTGCATTATATCCCTGGGGGTGGAATCAGGGAGATTATGATGATTCTTCATGGGTAGAGCCTAAGAAAGCAGTAACTGAATTTGCTGTTGGTTCAGGGTTCCTTTATGGAGGGGCCTGGTTTCTTGTACCCCGTACCATACCACTTATGGAAGAAAAGTATGAGCCTTTTGGAAAAGTTGCACGCACCAAAGGAATTCAAGCAGATGATTCTTTTATCAAAGGAGATCAACCATTAGTGATCCCGAAAAACTCAAAAGTTTCCATCCTGGTTGATCAAGCTCATCATACAACCGGATTCCCTGAGCTTACCTATAGCAAAGGCAAAGACAGTAAGATTAAAATCACCTATGCAGAAGCCCTGATAAAAGATGTTGATTCTCTCGAAAAGACTACAGATGGGAACCTGATTAGTGTTGATCTTAAAGGAAACCGTAATGAGGTTGAAGGAAAGTCAATTCTTGGCTATTACGATATTATAATACCAGATGGCGGTAATAACAGGTTCTTCAAACCACTGGCAAGAAGAACTTACAGGTTTATTGAGTTGGAGATTGAAACAAAGGAGGAAGAATTAGTTCTTGAAAAATATCATGGTGTATACACCGGTTACCCTTTTGAGGAAAAAGCCAGGTTCAATACAGACGATCAACTTCTCACAAAAATCTGGGAAACATCCTGGAGAACGCTTAGAAATTCAGCTGAAGAAAACTTCTTTGACCCATATTATGAACAACTTCAATATATTGGTGATACAAGGATTGAGGCGCTGGTTTCGATATATGTATCAGGAGATGACAGGCTAATGCGTAAGGCTCTCAAACAGTTTGATGATTCCCGAATTCCTGAGGGATTGACTCAGAGCCGTTATCCATCGAACATAGTGCAGGTTATACCTACCTATTCATTGCTGTGGGTTGATATGGTCCATGATTACTTTATGTACAGGGATGATCCTGAATTCCTGCACCAATTTATCCCCGGCATTAAATCAGTAATGGATTGGTTCATCAGCAAAGTAGATGAAACCGGGATGGTTACGGATTTAGAATGGTGGAATTTTACTGATTGGTCAGCAGAATTTCCAAATGGAATACCTCCGGGGGCAGATGATGGCTATTCGGCCAACGTCTCTCTACAACTGGTAAAATCCTTACAAAATGCCAGCGAATTATATGGCTATTTTGAGATGGATCATGAATCAGCAAGCTATAAAATGCTGGCAGAACAAATCAAGAAATCAGTTTTACAACAATGCTATGATAGCGAAAAAGGACTTATTGCCGAGACACCGGAAAAGACTTTATATTCACAACATACAAACATCTTTGGGATAATAACTGACACCTTTGATAAAGAAGACCAGGCTCAGGTAATGCAAAAAATCCTGGAAGATGATTCGCTTATCCCGGCTACTATCTACTTTAAGTTTTATCTGTTTAGAGCATTGCAAAAAGCAGGGCTTGGTAATAGGTATCTGGACTTACTGGGGCCATGGAAAACTATGATTGATAACGGAATGACAACATTCGGGGAAACAGACATCAATCCTCGTTCAGAATGTCATGCCTGGAGCGCAAGCCCAAATTTTGATTTTCTGCATACTGTTGCAGGAATCTATCCTGCAGAACCATCATTTAGGTCTGTTATTATTGAACCTAACCTTGGGAAACTGGAAAACTTAGAAGTTGAAATGCCTCATCCCAAAGGAAATATTAAAGCTTCTTTCCAAATATCAGGCAATACAATGAATGCCGTTATATCACTTCCAGAAGGGACAACTGGAGTGTTTAAATGGAATGGAAGATCTGTTAAGCTGACTGATGGAGAACAAAATATTTCCTTATGATCAAAGCTCAGGATTTTACTATTCCTCTATGGAGTTCCAATATACCTAATTATCAGGAGGTAGGTGAAGAGAATATCTCTGACTATGATGCCGATCATGAGCATTATAGTCTTATTGTTAAACCAGAAATCTCTGTTTATTTGCCGGCAAAGCAAAATGCTACAGGTCAAGCAGTACTTATAGCACCTGGTGGAGGTTATAATACAGTCGTCCATGTTTGGGAAGGAGTTGACATAGCGAAATGGCTTAATTCACAGGGCATCGCAGCCATTGTTCTTAAGTACAGATTACCTCACGCAAAAAGCAATATTGAAGAATACAAATCGCCCCTGTTAGATGCTGCAAGAGCAATGCGGATAATACGGGCTAATGCGGATGATTGGCGCATCAACAAAAACAATATTGGTGTTTTAGGGTTTTCTGCCGGAGGGCACGTGGCTTCAACATTAGGAATCCGTTTTGATAAAAGTATTGGTGAGTTTAATGATGGGGTTGACTCGCTAAGTGCACGTCCGGATTTTATGGTATTGATTTACCCGGTTATTTCTATGAGTGCATCTTTTGCCCATGAAGGATCGAGGTTATTCTTTCTTGGCGAAAACCCTGATAAGGAGCTAATGGAGTATTATTCTAATGAAAAGCATGTTACAAAAGACACTCCTCCCACATTTCTCATTCATTCATCAGATGATGACGTTGTTTCTGTTGAGAATAGCATTGCTTTTTACCTGGCATTAAGAACTAACGATATCGATGTAGAGATGCACATTTTTAAGCATGGGGAGCACGGCTTCTCATTAGCCAATGGCCAGGGAGGTCTTGAATCATGGAGAAAACTGTGTATTAATTGGTTAAGGGAGTTATAAAAGAAGTTTTAATCAGATAATAATCATAAAGAAATGAAATTTGGCCAGTTTATAGATGAAGGAACAGGATATAAAATCACAAATCCACACCCACCCAGAGATTGGTTTAACATCCTTTGGAATCCAACCTATTTGGCAGCCGTTGGACAAAACCTAAACGGATTTTCACTATACCAGAGTGAAGATGGCATAGTTACCAACCTTTTTGGCAAACAAGATAATAGAAACGCTCCCCGAAATATCTACATCAGGGATAACGAAACAGAAGAAGTATGGTCAGCAGCACTTCAACCAACCAACCAGGAGTTGGAAAAATACAGCTGTACCCATGGTCTGGGTTACACCATCCTTGAAAGTGAAAAAAATGGGATTAGAACAACTGTCAGGATTTTTGTCCCTCGAAAAGAGGCTGCAGAAATTTGGACTGTTACCATTGAAAATATATCAAACAGAAAGCGAGATCTTTCCATTTTCAATGTAGCAGAGGTCTTACTAGACGGAGTAAATATGACCTATGGTTATAACGCCAGCGTAGATGGGTATAATGAACGAAACAAAAACAGGCTATTCTTCAGAAACAGGGCCTATGCAGTAATGGAAGAAAAATATAGAGGCTTCACATATACTGATGTGCCTTTTGATCATTTCGATATTAGTAAAGATGAGTTCCTGGGAAAAAGCCAAAATTACTTCAATCCTGACTCAATAATCAATGGCCAGCTTAACGATAGTGATGCCAGTACTGAATATATGGTTTCGGCACTTCAGCATAACTTAAACCTTGAACCCGGTGAAGAAGTCAGAATCAATATCGTAATGGGAATAGTAGTTGATGAAGAAGAGGCAGACCAGGTAACAGCCCTTTATGCCAATAGCACTCTTATTGATGCTGAACTTGAAAACATTAAAAAGGAGAACATTGCTCGTCTGGGACTAACAAAAATCAACACACCGGATGCAGAGTTTAACAACCTTTTTAACACCTGGCTGAAACACCAGCTATACCTTATGGCCGATTGGGCAAGATTCTATTTTAAGGGGTATCGCGATACCCTTCAGGATTCTGCTGGCATGTCTATTCAGAATTCAGAAAGAGCTTTGGAGATGCTGGAAAAAGCACTTCGCAACCAAAAAAGCAGTGGGTTCTGCCCGAGAGCATTTAGAGTACCCTCAATGGATGTAGCCTCTGCAGATAAACATTATTCCGATTCACCCAGCTGGATTAGCCACACCACAGACGCAATACTTCGTGAAACTGGTGATCTCTCCATCCTCGACAGGATTGTACCCTACTTTGATGGCGGTGAAGCCACAATCTGGGAACATAATTTGCAGGCGCTTGAGTTTCTATGGAATGACAGAGGCGAACGTGGCCTGGCGCTTATCAGACATGGTGACTGGCATGATTTGCTGGACAAAGTTGGAGCCGGAGGCAAAGGTGAGGGTGTATGGATGAGCATCGCACTGGCCAGAGCTTTGAAGCTGGTTGGTAAGATTGCAGGATGGAAAGGTGATACAAAAGCACAAGAATTGTGTAAAAGCAGATACCTTGAGATAAAAGAAAACATTGAAAAACACGGTTGGGATAAAGATCATTTCATATATGCCTTTACCGATAATGGCAAAAAAGTAGGTAGCTATGATTCAGAAGAAGGACAAGTTTTTATAAATCCACAATCATGGGCAATGCTTGCCGGTATTATTGATGCTGACAAGTATGAAAATATAATGGAAAAGGTCGAACCAATGGTTGACTCTCCTGTCGGCCCAATTCACAGCTGGCCTCCTTATACTAAATACGATCCTGAAATTGGCCAGCTAACGTGTATTCCACAAGGTTCTTTTACCAATGGAAATGTCTATAGCCATGCTGCGACTTTCAAGATTGCTGCAGACTATGCGGCAGGACGAAACGACAAAGCATTCGAATACTTTAAGAATATACTCCCCTCAGAGGACAAGTCTGAACCCTATGCACAATCGAATGGTTATATTGGGCCAACTGCATTAAGGGAGAAGAAACATATCTCCGATGATCCATGGAGAACAGGAGCTGTTGCCTGGAACTTCTTAAACTGCCACGACCACCTATTAGGGTTCAAACGGAATTTAAATGGTGTTACAATTGATCCACAAATACCTTCTCATTGGGATGAACTTTCTTATGAAAGATCTTTTAGGGGAACCATTTTTGAGGTCAATATTAAGCGCGGAGATTCGCAGAAAATAATTGTTGATGGCGTTGAGCAAGACAATAGTTTTATTGAAGTACCTAATAATGGATTGAATAAAGAGAAAGTAATAATTGACTTTCAAATGCAAACAGTATAAAGAAAAAGAGAATGACCTTAGAAAATCAAAACAATAGTGGAAGTGAAAATATCTCTATAAAAGAAAAAATAGGATTTAGTCTGGGAGATACGGCTTCAAACCTGATATTCCAGACTCTTATTATTTTCCAGCTATTTTTTTACACAGATATATTTGGGATACCAGCTGCTGTTGCAGGAACAATGTTTTTAGTAACAAAAATCTGGGATTCTGTAAATGATCCTATTATGGGGATTATTGCAGACCGTACTAATTCGCGATGGGGTAAATTCCGCCCATACCTTTTATGGCTTGCAGTACCTTTTGCAATAGTGGGTGTGTTAACCTTTACAACACCGCAATTAAGCTTACAGGGTAAGATAATTTACGCATATGTATCATATACACTAATGATGATGACCTATACCGCTATCAACATTCCTTACTCTGCCCTTATGGGTGTAGTTTCTGCAAACCCATTACAGAGAACAAGTTTTTCGCAATACAGGTTCATGTTTGCTTTTACAGGAGGATTAATAGTTCAGGGGTTTACGCTACCATTGGTAAGTACAATTGGTGGCGATAATGCCAATGTATTTTCGGCGGCCATTAACGAAAAAGAAATTGTTATTACTGAAAATGGAATAGGCACATCTAAATTGGTCATTGATGCAGATAAAGGTGAAGAAGATGCTTTAACCCAAAGATTGACTGTAGTAGTTTATAAAGAGGAGTTAAAAAATGAAATAGATACAACTACAGATATTTTATATCTCCAGGAAGGTTTTGGTACACATACATTAAATTCTGAGAAGTATTTTGAAGAGGATATAGCTTCGGCCGGATTAACAGTACAGGTTATTAATGAGGCTAAAGGTTTTCAGGGTACATTAATAGTATTTGGTATTGTTGGTGCACTTATGTTCTTCATTGCCTTCTATACAACAAAAGAAAGAGTTGTTCCGCCAAAAGAACAAAAAACAAATATCAGAAATGATTTAAAAGACCTGCTAAGCAACAAGCCCTGGTTGTTACTGTTCATAGTTGGGGTTATAAGTTTGGCATATATAGCTATCCGGTTCGGATCAATAATGTATTATTTTAAATACTATGTTGGAGATGAATCATATGTGAGCGCTTTCCTTGTTTCAGGAACGATATTGACTATCGTTGCTATTTCACTAACAGAGAGGTTATCCAAAAGATTTGGTAAAAAGAAAGTGTTTATTTTCTCTCACCTGATAGCCGCTACTTTTACGGCACTATTTTTCTTAATTGACAAGTCAAATATCACAATGATGTTTATTTTCAATATTATTATAAGTATTGCTTCAGGGCCTCCGGCCCCAATTATCTTTGCCATGTACACTGATTGTGCAAGCTATTCGGAATGGAAGAATAAGAGACGTGCTACAGGCCTGGTGATGTCGGCCTCTACAATGGCTCAGAAATTTGGCTTAACTATTGGAGTCGCCCTTGCAGGTTGGTTACTGGCTGCATATGACTTTAAAGCAAATGCTACTCAAACAGAGGATGCTGTAAGAGGAATTGTCATGATGGTAAGTATAATACCTGCAGCAGGAAGTTTCCTTGCAGCCGGTTTGATGACATTCTATAAACTTGATAACAAAACAATGAATAATATTGAATTAGAACTTAAAGAAAGAAGAGAATTAGCTAATGCTTAATATCTATGATGATTTTAATATTCATGGCAGGATTCTTGATAATAGTTTAGAATGATCCATTCAACAATAAAGTATATTAAATTATGAAAAAGATAACTTCAGTTATCGGTTTTTTACTGATCTCTAACTTTACAATAGCTCAAACTGGCCCGGTTCTTCATATTGATTTTGAAGATATGCCTATTGGGGTTTATACCGATTCTATTTTGAATAAAAACTGGAATGGTGTTAAATGGTCATCAACAAAAGAACGAAGTGAAATTGTTACCTCATTTGACCCAGAGCGCGGCAAAGTGCTTCAGGTATATTTCCCTAAAGGGGCAGTAGGACCTGAACAAGGGGGAATCCAATTTGTTAAAAATCTGCCACCGGCAAATGAGTATTACCTGGATTATTATATAAAGTTTGAAAGAGGATTTAGTTTCAGCATAGGAGGAAAACTACCCGGACTTACAAGTGGTGGAGCAAAATACAGTGGCGGTGTTCATCCTGATGAAGGGGAAGGTTGGAGTGCACGCTATATGTGGGTGAAAAATAAACCTATTATTTACTTGTATTATGTAGATATGCAATTAAAATATGGTGAAACAGTACCTTTAATGGGTGAAATCGAACCTGGCAAATGGTATCGTTTCACCCAATACATAAGGTTAAATGATCCGGGAAAGAAGAATGGTTATATCCAGGTATGGATAGATGGTGTTAAATCAGGTTATAAGAAAAAGTTCCGTTTACGATTAGAGGACAAAGGACTAATTGACTCATTCTATTTCTCAACTTTCCATGGTGGCGCTTCAGAAGATTGGGCCCCTGTCCGTGGTAGCTACATTAGGTTTGATGATTTCAAGGTAACAACCGAAAAGCCGGATTTTTAATTAGCCATCTATTGCTGGTCGTAGGATATCCTACGACCAGGGAGGGCCTACCAAAAAATGGCCTGCCAGTAAGAACCAGCAGGCCATTTTGTTATATCCACTTTAAACCCAAAATATGCAATAGAACTTTCTATTGCATAATCCGAATCAAATCTTTTACCTTTCTATAATGAATCTAATAAATGATTGTTTATCAGCCTGCTTTAGATTCAATATATAAACTCCATTTTGCAGACTACCAATTTCATTAATCTCAACTTGCTCTGATCCGTTAAATGATTTATTAAGCATCACCTTACCGGATGCATCTGTAATCATAATCATAACAGGTTTAGATACATCAAACTTGGATAAGTTCACATTCAATGAGTTCCCGGAAACCGGATTAGGATATACTTCAGTTCGAAAAGTTAACTCATCAGAAATACCTAACACTTTGTCGACTGTGATAGTTATCGTTTCAGAAGCTGCATCTGTACCATCAGTAACAGAAATAACAACATCAGCGTAAGCACCTTCATCACCCAGAACAGGTGTTAGTACGATTGTAGCTGTGCCATCTCCAATATCTGTAAATTCTGCAAATGAAGGTAAACTAGTTGCAGAAATTGTTAATGGTTCGGAATCTGCATCTGTAGCAGTAATATTTATAGTTAATATTTCTCCTGTGTTCATTGTTTGGTTACCAATTGTGGCTAATACCGGTGCGTTGTTGATAGGGGCAGCTTCTATTGTAATTGAAATCGTTTCAGCATCAGAATCAGTTCCATCGCTAACTGTAATTATAATATCGCTATGAACTCCAACAACAACCACATCGCTGATTTCTATAGAGGCTGTTTTGTCTCCGTTATCGATTAA
>JBDLIU010000010.1:0-38261 GCA_039714715.1 Bacteroidota bacterium | reverse complement strand
AGGAAGAAGTTGGTGTATCGCATCAGGATGTTAATACCATAGGGAATTTAACTGATTTATATGTAGTGGCCAGTAATTATTTAGTCTTACCGGTTGTTGGTGTATTAGATACTCCGCCAGGATTTGTCAAAGATCCTCATGAGGTTGACGAAATAATCGAAGTGAAATTGAGTGACCTGATGGATGAACGAAATAATAAATCAATGGATATGAAGATTATGCAGGGGATAACCATCCATTCACCTTATTTCGACCTGAACCAAAAGGTAGTCTGGGGGGCAACGGCCATGATCTTATCAGAATTAAAATTAATCTTACAGCCATATTTTAGTGATAAAGGAATTATGTAAACATTTCCTTATTATTGCATCATTTACTAACCAATTATGGAGGAACAATTAGCGCACCAACCCTTAATAACTAACGATGCTGTAGTATTAGGACTACTCATGGCTATCTTGATGATAATCTTTAAGACTTCAAGTAGTTCAAGACCAGTATTTGTTAAATTTTATAAATATGTGCCAGCACTTCTATTGTGTTATTTTGTCCCTTCGGTATTTAACTCCTTGGGAGTTATTAATGGGGAAGAAAGCCAGCTTTACTTTGTAGCATCCAGGTATCTTTTACCCGCAAGTTTAGCCTTGCTAACAATTAGTGTTGATTTTAACGAGATTAAGAAATTGGGCTTTAAAGCCATCATTATGTTCTTCGCTGGCACCATTGGAATTATTGTAGGTGGCCCGATTGCAATATTACTCACTTCTATTGTAGCGCCTGATGTTGTAGGTGGAATTGGCCCTGATGAAGTATGGCGTGGTATGAGTACCATTGCCGGTAGTTGGATTGGAGGTGGTGCCAACCAGGCTGCTATGTATGAAGTGTTTAAACCCAGCAATGATCTGTATTCTACTTCAATTGCTGTTGATGTTATTGTGGCTAATATCTGGATGGCATTCCTTTTATATGGAGCTGCAAGATCAGCCAGGGTTGATAAATTTTTCAACGCTGATGCATCCGCTATTGATCATATGAAGGAAAGAGTTGAAGCATACAGGGCCAGTATAGCCAAAATACCTAACTTAACGGATGCCATGACTGTGCTCGCAGTCGGATTTGTCGCTACAGCTGTGGGCCACATTGCTGCTAGTGTAATAGCACCTTTTCTTGAGGTAAATTATCCAATCTTAGTGGATTTTAACCTGACCAGTAAGTTTTTCTGGATTGTAATTACAGCTACTCTGGTGGGATTATTTTTAGCCATGACAAAATATAAGAAACTGGAAGGCGTAGGAGCGTCAAGAATGGGAAGTACTATGCTCTATATTTTGGTAGCCACGATTGGGATGAAAATGAACATACTGGCGATCTTTGACAACCCTGGATATTTTGTGGTAGGAGGTGTATGGATGGCAGTGCATGTATCTGTATTACTTCTTGTCGGGAAACTTATTAAAGCACCGTTCTTCTTCGTGGCGGTTGGTAGTCAGGCCAATGTAGGAGGAGCTGCTTCAGCACCGGTGGTAGCAGCAGCATTTCACCCGTCATTAGCACCTGTTGGCGTTCTGCTTGCAGTATTGGGCTATACCCTGGGAACAGTTGGTGCCTATCTATGTGGTATTCTTATGCAAGTTGCATCTACAATATAAATCAATACAATACTTCATTTGTGTTATTTCAATCTGTAGTATCTTTGGGGGTTATTGTGCTATACTAAATGTTAAAAAATTAACGCTATCATGAAATTACTGTTTTCTATGTCTCTAACCGGGGCATTGTTATTAATATTGGCAATATCTATTGGTACCGCCACATTTATCGAAAATGATTTTGGCCAGGCTTCTGCACAGGCTGTTGTCTATAAAGCTTTATGGTTTGAATTACTACTTTCCTTAATGGTGGTAAATATGATAGGTGTAATAATTATCCATAAACTGTACAGGAAAAAGAAATGGGGCAACCTGTTATTTCATGTGGCTTTTATTATCACCTTGTTAGGAGCAGCTATTACCAGGTTTTTTGGCCAGGAAGGTATGATTCATCTTCGGGAAGGCGAAACCGCTACCAGTTTTCTCACAGATGAAACCTACATCTCAGGTGTAATACTGGTTGACGATCATAAAGAAGAGTTTAGTGAAAAAGTGTTATTTGCTCCGATTAAAAGAGCAAGCTTTAAAGAAAAGTATAATGTCTCGGGAACAACAACATCAATATCACTTATTAAGTACATACCCAAAGCTCAAGAGATAATTGAGACCAATAAAAATGAAGGTAAACCAATTATTAATTTGGTTACAGCAGGCCAGAATGGGGGTCGTGATAATAACTATTTGGTAGAAGGAGAAGTTGTTAATCTTAACCAGGTAGTGGTTGGGTTTAATGTGGATCAACCTGTGACTATTAATTTCAGGTATACCGATTTGGGTTTGTTTATGGAATCTAAAGTTGATCTGGGATTGTTAAGTATGGATACACGTGAACAGGGGATGTTTGCAAAAGACAGCCTTGCACCAGCTCCATTCAGACATTTAGTGACAGTTGGGAATGTGAGTTTTGTAATGGGTGCATTTAATCCACAGGGGCAACTTATGTTGGTATCATCTTCTGTAGAAAATTTAGCTGACGCCCTGATTCTGAATGTCAGAAATGGCCAGGATGAAAAAGAAGTTGTGCTAAGAGGAGGGAAAGGATTTGAGGGTAAACCAGCATTTGCTAATGTAGGCGAAGTAAATATTATGGTAGCGTATGGCTCGAAAAGGGTGGAGGTCCCATTTGGCATTAAGCTAAGAGATTTTCGGTTGGATCGATACCCTGGTTCTGAGAGTCCTTCATCCTATGCAAGTGAGGTGACTGTGATTGATGAGGATGGTGAATTCCCTTTTCGCATCTATATGAATAATATTTTGTCTCATAAAGGATACCGGGTTTACCAATCATCCTATGATAAAGATGAACTAGGTAGTTATTTGTCAATTAACATGGATAAAACAGGAACTATTGTGACCTACATTGGCTATTTACTTTTATCCATGGGTTTGCTTTTTATCATTTTTAACAAGAATAGCAGATTTACTCAATTGTCCTCTAAGATTGATGGTATTCATGCTAAAAGAGCTGCCTTGTCCATTCTACTGGTACTATTGCTTGCTGGCAGTTCTGCAACAGCTCAGCATGAGGAGTTTGTACCAACAAAAGAACAGGCCGATAGCCTGATGAAAGTAATTTATCAAACTAATGATGGAAGGATGGCTCCCTTGCACACTTTAGCCAGCGATTTGTTGAGAAAAGTATATAAGAAGTCTGAGTATGAGGGACGCACCTCAGGACAGGTATTCCTTGGTATGATGGCATCGCCATATCAATGGCAAAACAAACCAATTATCCAGGTTAAGAGTGAGAAAATACAAGGGATGATTGGTGTGGATGGCAAATATGCTTCCTATAATAGTTTTTTTAATGAAACCGGAAACTATAAATTAAGAGATGGCATTGCTGCAGCTTATGAAAAAAAGCCTGCCCAGCGATCACAAATGGATAAAGATCTTATTAATGCTGATGAAAAGGTAAATATTTCATACATGGTATACCGGGGAGATTTATTGAAGATTTTTCCTGTTCCTAACGATCCTGAATTTCACTGGGTTTCACCATCAGCTCTAAACCTTTATACCTTAACAGGTGAAGATTCTTCCTTTGTGAGGAATTCACTTCATCATTATGTTAAAAGCCTGGTTGAAGGAGATAATAAATTCGCAAATCAGGTTTTAACAGGAATAACGGACTACCAGAAGAGGTATGGGGGAGAGGTGATGCCTTCTCCTACTAAACGGGACCTTGAAATAAAATTCAATGAATTAAATATTTTCGAGCGACTTTTTTCATTTTTCACATTGGCAGGTTTGTACCTGCTTGTTCTTTCCTTTATCAAAATATTTAGGGCTAAGGCAAAGTTGAAATATCCGGTATTGGCAGGGCAAGTCTTACTGTTTTTAGGATTTGCAATTCACACATTCGGATTGATCCTCCGTTGGTATATTTCCGGGCATGAACCATGGAGCAACGGCTATGAATCTATGATTTACATAGCCTGGGCCAGTCTTCTGGCAGGATTCTTCTTCAGCAGGAAGTCAGAAATGACGCTCGCTGTTACTGCAATACTCTCAGGTATCATATTGTGGGTGGCACATCTTAGTTGGATGGATCCCCAGATTACCAACCTGGTTCCTGTATTGAAATCGTATTGGTTAACTATTCATGTGGCTACCATTACGGCAAGCTATGGATTCGTTGGGCTGGGGGCTTTGCTTGCATTTATTAATTTACTATCCATGATTTTTAAGACCCATAATAATGAGGTTCGATTGTCATTATCTATAAAGGAGCTTTCTTACGTAATTGAGATGACCTTAATATTTGGTTTGATTTTACTGACAATTGGTAATTTCCTTGGCGGTGTTTGGGCAAACGAATCATGGGGCAGATATTGGGGTTGGGACCCTAAAGAGACATGGGCTTTGGCATCAATAATTTTCTATGCATTTGTGTTACATATGCGATTTATTCCTGGAATAAGAGGAGAATATGCCTTTAACCTGGCCTCATTGCTGGCTTTTGCTTCAATTATCATGACCTACTTTGGGGTTAATTATTACTTGTCAGGATTACACTCTTATGCAGCAGGTGACCCGGTTCCGATACCAAATTTTGTTTATTATACAATAGTTATAATAGCGGTTGTTAGTATTGTTGCATTCTTCAATAACCGCAGGTTTGTGAAAGAAAGTGAATCGGATTAATAATACACATCCATTGCATTGGGCACAATTCTGATTGACAAACTGGTTACATCAGAATTGCTGTCTACTTCTCCATCGCGGTGCAGGACTGTTAAATCACAATCAATTTCTGCACTTTCAAGAAGATGCTCCTGATAATATTTTGATTGATCAATTTTGCCGGCATATGCTTTTAGAAGTACGGAAGGTATCGCCCAAAACGGTGGTTTTCTAATAGTGATTAAATTGAATTTTCCATCATTGTGAATAGCATTAGGGGCTATTTTTACTTCATTACCAAACTCAGTTGCATTAGCAAAGGCCATGATAAAAGCACTTCCCTGTAGGTTTACTTCATTCGATCTAAGCTTATATTTGAATTCCTTATAGGAGACCACCTCTTTTAAAATCAATTTCATATAAGATGCCAATCCACGGTTAGAGGATGAATCAAAGAGCTTGGAAATATGACCATCAAACCCAATGCCTCCTACATTAATAATGGGGATTTCATTAGCATAAATAATGTCAATTTTTCTTGTCTTACCCTTTTTAATGAATGCTATTGTTTCTTCCCAGTTATCTGATACACCCAGATGATGGGCCAGTCCATTTCCTGATCCTAAAGGGATAATGCCCAGCTTAGCATCTGTGTTTAAAATACCATGAGCTACCTCATTGGCTGTACCATCACCTCCAACAGCAATAATGTTTTTGTATTTGGTGCTATTCTCACGAGCTAGTTCATACGCATGGCCTTTGTATTCAGACCTGACAAGCGTACAACTATCCTGACTCTGAATATATGCTTCAATTTTATTTCGCCTGTCATCATTAGATTTCCCACCGGAGATAGGATTCAAAATGAAGAATGATTGGTTAGCCATATGCAATTGATTTTATCAATTGCCAAAAGTACAACATCAACACAAAAAAATAAGCCTCCAATTGAGAGGCTTATCCTTTGAAGTACCTTTTAGAACTTAACCTAAAGGTAGCACAGTTTTGCCATACACTTCATTTAGTACCTGTGCAATTGCAGCATAAATAGCTGAAAAACCACAGAAAATGCCTTCATATCCGGCTATGGTATTAATAGATGAAAGTATTGAGAGAACACTAATACCCCTTACGTAATACTTTGTTTTGTGTTCTTTACCATACTTACTCCATTCTGGCGGGTACCATGTATCACTCTTAATAAGTTTATCAGTTTCAAATGCCCCATTTTCAATATCTGTTTCATGATAATCTGGGCATTTCCTTCATGTATCTTTTTACATAAAATATAGTATATAAGATATTACTATTACTTCGAAAAACAAAGTAAAAACACAAAACAATACTTAATAAACAAAACCATCAATCCCCTTGTTATACATATAACTTGCAATGGCATACAGAAGACCAACTGACCAAATTATATTAATGAACACCTAAACATTAATTCATTTGAAGACAACATAAAAAACCGGCCCCACAAAGCAGGAGAGCCGGTTTAAGATCAAAGTTTTATTATAATTTTATTTTTTCGCAGGTTTAATCATTAATGTAAGAATTGTTCCAACCAATACAGCTATTCCTGAAATGGTAAATGCCATTGGGAAATTACCCAAATCGCCCATTATTCCACCAAGGATAGGGCCTAAAATTGCACCAACTCCATAAGCAACAAAAACTAATGGATAATTCTGGCCTACATTTTTAGCTCCAAATGTGTCAGCAGTAATTGTCGGGAACAAGGCAAAGATACCACCATAGTTAAAACCAATTAAAGTTGCTCCCAAATAAAGTAGGTATTCATTACCTGCCATATATGTAAACAATATTACAATTACACCTTGTGTGGCGGTCATTATTACTAATGAACTTTTCCTTCCAAGTATATCACTTAAAACACCCCAGATAATGCGACCCAGTCCGTTTGCGAGGCTAAAAAATACTGCCATTGCAGTTCCGGCAACAGCACTTGCTTTTGCAGCACTTAAACCATTGGCCTGCAATGCCTCCATGGGATACAATTTCATTAGACCAATCGACATTAATCCCGCGCCGGCAGAGAAAGCAAATGTAAAAAAGATAAGGTAGAATTGGAGCTTACTCAACATCTCATTGCTAGAGAACTCCCTATCATTAGAAGCGTTGGAATTGTTGGCCTCATCAGCTTCAAAACCCTCAGGTTGCCATCCGGCAGGAGGGAATTTCATCCATAAGCCACCAATAATAACCATGATGGCAAATAGCACTCCATAAACAGTAAATGTGCTTGATAGACCTATGCTCTCAATTAAATGGCCCCAGGAACCGGCAAGTTTTACCCAGAGCATAGCCCCGAAACCAAACCCTGCTACAGCAAGCCCGGTAATCATACCTTTTTTATCAGGAAACCAACGCATACCTACTGCGATGGGAACAACATAGGCAAAACCTATACCGGCACCACTAATAAGCCCAATTAAGATTACCAACATCCAGAAGTTAGTACCGCCAAAAAGGCCTGCCAGTATATAACCTAGTCCCAGTACAATACCACCGAGAAAAGTTAATTTTTGTGGACCCCATGTACCTATTTTCTTGCCGGCATAGACCATAAATGCAGCAAATGACACAAGCGCTATTGAGAATACCCATTGTGTCTCGGCTTTTGTCCAGCCTTCACTGGTCAGATAAGGTGTAAACACAGACCATGCATAAATAGCTCCAAGAGCAAGTTGTATGAGTACCGCTCCAAATACAACGAGTCCCCGACTCATTACTTTTTGATTTTCCATTTTTAGTTGTTTAATTATTGAAAAAGATTAGTGGAATTTGTCCTGTCCGGAATGTCAAATTCAAGGTGATATAGTATAGCGCAACATGTCTAAAAAATTTGCGCATTTAATTAAGCGTTAAGCTGTAATTTGAGACCGTGAAATTACAGCTTTTTTGCTGATTTTTCAAGCAGAAATTAGACAATAAAATACCAAAGAACAGCTATTAAAAAAGGAAGGAAATGGACATCAAATTTCCATTTAAAAAAATGATGTAAAAGCTTACTTTTTTCGTCTTTTCTTCTTGTCCGGTGCTTTGGCAGCCAGCTCAAGACATTGCTCTAGTGTTAGAGATGCAGGATCAGTTCCTTTAGGTATTTTTACGTTCTTTTTCCCTGCCTTAATATATGGGCCATAACGGCCATTAATCACCTGGATATCAGAATTTTCATCAAACACCTTGATAAATTTTTCAGCATCTGCTTTTCTCTTGGCAAGAATCAGATCGACTGCCCTTTCACGGGTAATAGAGAAAGGATCATCATCTTTTTCCAGGGATGCAAATTTCCCCATATGCTTCACATAGGGTCCAAACCTTCCAATAGCAACAGTAATTAATTCATCTTCAAAGCTTCCTACCTCACGAGGTAACTTGAAAAGTTCTAATGCTTCTTCAAGTGAAATGGTTTCCAGGAGTTGGCCATTACGTAAACTGGCATATTTTGGCTTCTCAGCATCAGGATCACCATTAGTAGATTCACCAATTTGAACAATCGGGCCAAACCTTCCTAAGCGAGCATAAACTTTCTTTCCTGTTTCCGGATCAACACCCAGTTCTTTTCCTTGTGGTCGTTCTGCCTCGGCAGTTTTTTTTACTTTTTCATGAAATGGCTGGTAAAAATCATCAATCATCTTTACCCAGTCGTGTTTACCATTCGCAATTTTGTCGAATTCTTCTTCTACACATGCAGTAAAAGAGTTATCAACAATGTTGGGGAAGTGTTCAACAAGAAAATCATTAACTATCATACCTATATCGGTAGGAAACAGTTTTTTCTTTTCGTAACCTGTTATCTCACTTTTTATTTCCTTGCTAACCTCATTGTTCTCCAGGCTACAAACTCTATAGTTTCTTTCTTTACCTTCTCTGGATTCCTTAACCACATAGTTTCTTTTCAGTATGGTTGAGATAGTAGGGGCAAAGGTTGATGGTCTTCCTATTCCTAATTCTTCAAGTTTTTTAACAAGGCTTGCTTCTGAATAACGTGCCGGATGTCGGGTAAATGTTTCCCTACCCACCATCTTGAGCAAGTTAAGCTCCTGACCAACATTAAGAGGGGGCAACATGTCATGGTTACCATTGCCATTTTCCTCATCAGTTCCTTCAACATACACTTTCAGAAAACCTTCAAATTTCACAACCTCTCCTGTGCTAATTAATTGCTCAGGTGTTGTTGAGATGCTAATAGTCGCAGTCGTCTTTTCAAGTTGTGCATCTGCCATTTGTGAAGCAATAGCACGCTTCCATATAAGCTTATAAATCCGCTGGGTAGGTGCATCATCCCCAGCACTATGTTTACTGAAATTAGTAGGCCTGATGGCTTCGTGTGCTTCCTGTGCACTTGCCGATTTAGTTTTGAATTTTCTTACTTTAATGAACTCCTCACCATATGATGCTTCAATTTCCCTGGTAGCACCCGAAATTGCCTCACCTGATAAGTTAGTGGAGTCTGTTCGCATATAGGTTATTAAGCCTTTCTCATAAAGCTGCTGGGCAACTCTCATAGTTTGAGCTACTGAATATCCCAGTTTTCTCGATGCTTCCTGCTGTAAGGTAGAGGTCGTAAAAGGAGCAGCTGGAGATTTTTTAGTTGGTTTACTCTCCAGGTTAGCAATCGCGTATTCAGCCCCAATGCACTGTGAAAGAAAAGCATGTGCATCTTCTGATGTTGCAAACTTCTTCGGCAACTCAGCTTTTAATTTCTCTCCTGTTTCCAGTGTGAAGTTAGCCGTTACTTTAAAAGATGATTCGGGCTTAAATTTCTCAATTTCACGCTCTTGCTCAACCACCAGGCGAACAGCAACTGACTGTACCCTTCCGGCCGATAATCCTGTTTTAATTTTTCTCCATAGAATAGGCGAGAGTTCAAAACCTACAAGCCTGTCCAAAATCCGCCTCGCTTGTTGAGCATTAACCAGCTCCATATCAATTTTTCTGGGAGATTCCAGTGCATTGAGTACGGCATTTTTGGTAATCTCCCTGAAAACGATTCGTTTGGTTGATTCTTCGTTCAGTTTAAGAGCTTCCGACAAGTGCCAGGCAATGGCTTCTCCCTCACGGTCATCATCACTGGCAAGGAATACAGTTTCTGATTCCTTAGCAAGTTTCTTTAGGTTCTTAATAACCTCTTTCTTATCCTTGCTTATTTCGTACTTAGGTTCAAATCCGTTCTCCTTGTCAATGGCTTTATCGCCCTTTGGCAAATCTCTTACATGACCATAGCTCGATGCAACGGTATATTCCTTGCCAAGGTACCCTTCAATGGTTCCTGCCTTGGCTGGTGACTCTACTATAACTAAATTCTTCGGCATATCCTCGGAAATCTCACTTCTCAATTTTCGAAAGTGCCAAATATCTATAAATTTTATTTAAAACCGATGGTAATAACCAAGATACCCGTTGATTTCATATATTTATAGTATAGATAACCTCATTTATGATGGCAAAACATCTTTACCTTGTACGTCATGCAAAAACTCAGCGTGAATCTATTGATAATACAGACTTTAGTAGAGAATTAGCAGACAGAGGACTCCGAGATGCTAGTTTGGCAGGGGCATATTGCAAAAAAATGGACTATCATCTCGACATGATGATAAGCAGTCCGGCTAACCGGGCACTTGCTACTGCGGAACTAATGGCACAGCAGATGGATTATGATCCCGAAAATATCCATACAAACGAAGAGCTTTATATGGCCTCGATAAGAACATTTTTACAGGTGATCAACCAATTAAAGGATGAGTGGAATAATGTTATGGTTGTAAGTCATAATCCATCAGTAACCTATCTGGGCGAATATGTCTCAGACGCAGAAGTTGGGGATATGCCAACGGGAGCTGTGATGAAAGTAAAATTTGATATTGGTAGCTGGGCCGAGGTGTCACAGAATATTGGTGTCTTAGAAGATTACGTCTCTCCAAGGATGATTAAGGATGGCCTTAAATAAGTCGTAATTTCCGGGAGAATAATAAGGAATCATATTCAGTTCTTGTATAGGCTCTATTTTAGCCTATCTTTGATGCTTTCGTTAAAATGACTTTTTCTGTTAACCTAACCTGATTTCTCTATGAGTGAATACGGTTTTCTTGCAATTTTACCACCAATTCTGGCAATTGTTTTAGCGCTAAAGACCAAGCAGGTATATATATCTTTAGTATTCGGAATATGGCTGGGTTGGGTGATTATAAGTGACTGGGACTTCCTGGGAGGTACTATAGCTACCTTTGAAGGATTTGTTGCCGTTTTTAAATCACCCGGCAATACCAGGACAATCATGTTTAGTGCCCTCGTTGGTTCTTTATTGATGTTTATCCAGTCATCAGGAGGAGTACAGGGATTTATGTCACAGGTAAACAAACTAATCACTTATATTGAAAAGCGACAAAGTGGAGGAGGCCGTGTTGTGGTGCAATTATTGGCTCAACTTACAGGTATCGCACTCTTTATAGAAACCAGTATCAGTGCATTAACGTCCGGTACACTTTACAGACCGGTGTTTGATAAACTAAAGATACCCAGAGAAAAACTGGCATATATTTCAGATTCGAGTTCTGCACCTGCCGCAATACTTATTCCATTTAATGCATGGGGAGCATTTATTATGGGTTTACTTATTACCCAGGGAATAGATTCACCACTCACAACCCTTGGCTCTTCGTTAATATATAACTTTTACCCTATGCTGGCTATCGTTATGGTTTCGGCTGTAATCCTGTCAAAAAAGGATTTTGGTCCCATGGCAAAAGCTGAGAAAAGAACCAGGGAAACAGGCAAATTGCTGAATGATGGAGCACGGCCTATGGTATCTGATGAGATTACCTCTTGTGAAATGCTGGAAGGTCTTAAGCCAAGAGCAATTAACATGGTAATCCCTATTGTTACCATGATAGCCATGATGCCAATAACACTGGCTTTTACCGGATGGGATCAGGTGGAAGGTGCTACTTCTGGTTTTAGCCATTTTCTGAAAGCAATGGGGCACGGTTCAGGTTCCTCGGCTGTATTGTATGCTGTAATTACCTCTTTGATGATTGCCATGTTGATGTACCGTGTTCAGGGATTAATGAGAACAAGAAAGATGGTGGAAATAGCATTAAAAGGGATAAGTGAGTTAATGCCTCTCGCTCTTTTAATGATGCTGGCATTTGCCATCAGTGAGGTGTGTAATGAGCTGGGAACAGGTATTTACGTGGCCAACCTGTCAAAAGGCTGGCTATCACCGGAGTTATTACCTATGGTAGTATTCTTAATTTCAGCGTTTATTGCGTTTTCTACCGGAACCTCCTGGGGAACATTTGCAATAATGATGACAATTGCTATCCCTATGGCCCAAATGCATGGATCAAATTTACACCTTGTGATTGCAGCTACTTTGGGTGGAGGCATTTTTGGTGATCACTGTTCACCCATTTCAGATACTACAATTATCTCCTCCATGGCTTCTGCATCTGATCATATAGATCATGTAAAGACACAGCTGCCTTATGCATTATTTATTGGAACCATTACAGCATTAATCTACCTGGTACTTGGATTTGCCTTAACCTGATAAACAACCTGGTTTGAATATTGGAAAATATTTTGAGTCATTGACAGTAGCATTTGGCAACTTCATGTGGGGTACACCCCTGGTTGTCCTGTTAATGGGCGGAGGAGTATTTTTCTTTTTCTATTCACGATTTACACAATTTATTCATTTTGGTCATGCTATAAATGTATTGCGTGGCAAGTATGATGATCCTACAGAAAAAGGAGAAATTAACCATTACCAGGCATTATCAACTCACCTTGCAGCTACAGTGGGTATGGGAAATATTAGTGGAGTAGCTTTAGCAATACTGGCAGGTGGCCCCGGGGCTATATTTTGGATGTGGGTAAGTGCACTTTTTGGTATGGCAACTAAATTCTTTACCAATACCCTGGCTATTATGTACAGAGGGAAGGATAGCCTTGGTGAGCTGCAGGGCGGACCAATGTATGTGATTCGTGAAGGACTGAGTAGAAGTTGGTATTGGCTGGCAATTCTGTTTAGTGTTGCAGGAATGGTTGGCGTACTGCCTATATTTCAGGCTAACCAGCTTACGCAGGTAATCCATGATGTAGTATTGGTGCCACTAAACATAGGTGATACATATTTCGAAACTGCATGGTTTAATTTCAGAATTTCAGATTTGGTTACAGGCATAGTTCTGACGGTAATTGTTACTGTGGTGGTTTATGGTGGTGTTAAAAGGATAGGAATTGTGGCAGGTAATTTGGTGCCCATCATGGTGGTTATCTATTTTATCACAGTGATAACCATTATAGGGCTTCATATTGACAAGGTGATTCCAATGCTCTCTCTAATCATCACAGATGCTTTTACGGGAGAAGCTGTTGCAGGAGGAGTTGTAGGCTCCGTGATTTTAATAGGAGCACAAAGAGCAGCTTTCTCAAACGAAGCAGGAATTGGAACAGCCCCTATGGCGCATGGTGCAGCTAAAACAGATGAACCCGTTAGAGAAGGGCTGGTGGCTATGATTGGTCCTGCCATAGATACTCTGGTGGTTTGTACTCTTACAGCTTTGGCAATACTTATTACAGATACCTGGGTTGACACCTCAGGAGAAGGTGTTTCTGTAACTATTGAAGCGTTTAATAATGGAATACCCTATGGAGGATATATTCTGGCAATTGCAGCATTTATTTTTGCCTTAACCTCACTTTTTTCTCTTTCTTATTATGGGGAGAAATGTTATTCATTCCTTTTTGGGGCTAAGCACAAGAAACAATACATAATGATTTATATTGCCACTATTATTATTGGATCGATTGCATCCTTAAAAGCAATAGTTAGCCTGATTGATGGCATGTATGCTACAATGGCAATTCCAACCATGATTTCTGCTCTTCTTTTGTCACCTAAAGTGGTAAAAGAAATGAAAAGTTATTTTAAGAGGATGAAGGATTTGGATGTCAGACATTAGATGATAGATGCTAGACAATAATCTAAGAACCAATAACTATCAACTAAAAGGTTCCTTCATAGAGAAACTCACTTACCGGTTTAGCTATTCTATAAGTATCAACAATATTGTCGATCAGTCCATCTTCAAGGATCATTTCTGCAGGCCAACTTCTGAAAAAGTAGAACTGTTTATTATATAATAATGGTTGAGACCTGGCGTCATCTTCAAATTCTTTTTGGATCTTCTTATTCTTTTCACCTCGTATTTCACCAAATGTATTCACAAATTCATTACTTGTAATTAACTGGTCAAACTCATTCAGATTATGAGAGATATGGGAACGAAGATTTTTCAACTGTTTGCTATCCGACATATACAACCCACTGTAAACTCTTGCTTCTTCTCCGTTGAGTTCAAAATACACTCCGGGAATAATCTTGTTTTTTCTTCCACCCGGTGAAACAATAGCTGAAACATGTGTTTTATAAGGGGATTTATCCTTGCTGAATCTTACATCACGATAGATCCTGAATATGGCATCCTTTGGCGTAATAGCCAGATTTTCAATAAGTGGACTGATAGCATCGATTAAGTCTGTGATAAAAAGTTCAAACGGTTCCTTTACAAACTGAGTATAACGAGCCTTGTTATCGTTAAACCATTCACGGTTATTGTTTTTCTTTAGCTGTTTAAGAAAGGTGATGGTTTCTTTTGCAAAGTAACTCATCAATTATTTCGCAAGGTTTTCAATATAATTGATAAAACTGCTTGAGCTATAATTTGCCATTCCAACCTTAGAATAGGTAATATTTCCATCCTTATCAACCACAAATGTTGCCGGTATTCCGCTTGAATCGAAAACCTTTGGTATGCCGGTTGAGTTTATGAAATAAACAGGAAAGGTATATTCTTTCTTATCAAGGAACTTGTTTACTTTTTTCAGGTTTCCTTCCACATTAATCATTACGAAAACAACATTTTCATTGGCTTCATAGGTGTCATAGAGTTCCTGGATACTAGGCATTTCGGCAATACAGGGAGCGCACCAGGTAGCCCAGAAATTAATAAATACTACTTTTCCTTTTGTGTCCTTAAAATCAAGCAATTCACCGTCTAGTCCTGTTAGAGAGAAATTATAGTCTGCCTGGGAAGGTTCGGAAGAGATTTCTGTTTTTGGATTAGCGATACCAGTAGCCAGAACCATACGTTGTGCAAATGCTGCTACATTCGTATGCAATCCGGTAAAATATAATATCAATAAAACCCCTGCAAATATTGCCCAGTCCCGTATCTCCTTTTTAACCTTCTTTGATGCCATAAGTTTAATTATATATACAAAGATAACGGTATTAATTGGTTTTGGTTTCTAAATATACTTTTCAATCATTGCTCTTTAAGGACTATACATATTTTGTATATTTACTTTAGCTAATCAGGATTAGTTGATGAGATATCTATATTTAATACTTACTCTATTAATTCTAACCAGTGTTTCTGGCTTAGCGCAGAAGGTAAAATACAAGAATTTGTTTGTTTTACTTAATGCAGAAAACTATCAGGATGCAGATTCTTATCTGAGACTATTTCTGGTACAGGATCCTGATCACTCCAATGCTCACTATCATATGGGAAAGATGTTGCATACCTATATGCTTGAAGAAGATTTATTAACGAGATACAACAGAATATTAGAATTAGCAGATTCGGCAGTATTTTATTATGAGAAGTCATTGGAGTATCTAACGGAGAGGGATGTTAAGAGACATGATGATGACTATTACGCGGAATTTCAGAGGAGAGATATGCGTACCGGCAAGTTTGGTGTCAAGTTCAGTGATGTTCAGCTTGAATTTCAAAACAAGATAAAAGAAGTTGACAACTATAAAGCAGAGGTGATTCGCATGAACCATTTTAAATCAGCAGCCAAAAATTATTATGATAGTTGCCAGGCTGTTTACAGAAACTTTACCCGTAATTCAGAAACAATTAACCTGCTGTTCTTTACAGCAGGTGCTGATGAGTTAAATGCACTAAGGAGCTTAAGAACAATTTATGATTCTACCATGTACAACCTGAATACATACCATACCATAATGAAAGGTATGGGTAAAAATACCGTTGAGCAGGAACTTATTGTAAATTCTATCGAAAATTATCCTGAGGATGGTCATACGGGTACAGATTTTAATGAAAAACTAATCGAATTCTGGAATTACAAGGAGTGGGCCAACACTAATCATGATGTCATCGGAAGACAAATATTTCCCCTTAAAAAACGCATGGTAGCTTATGATGAAAAACTAATGAGCCTGCATAATAAAGTAGTTAATGACTCATTGGATGGTAGATCAGAGGTTTTCCAGCTGGCCACGCAAAATGTTGGACGCGATTTAAAAGATTATGAAAACAACTCCCTTCCTGCAGCTCTATATAATTTCAGGATTGCTGAGATTAATTATCATTCAATGGTGAATGTATGGTATAAAGAGGTTAATGACACATTAAATGTAGGCACAAAATTGAATTTCTTAGATGACCTTACAAAGCAATTGTCATCGATATCCAGGCTCGTGCTTAAACTTGAGGAGGCTAATACTGATTATTCAAAGCGAGTTTACAGGGATTTTATTGAAGAGCGTTGTAAGGGGAAAGGCATAGATTTATTTGTCAGGGAACAAATGGAGTTTGTACATAATGATAGCACTGACCTGAAACAGTGGTTAACAGATGCTCATGAACAAGATAAATATGTAATCTGGAAAAGAGACTCAATCTCTTTGATGTCAGGTGTGCAAACGCTTAATGGAGATTCTTCTCGTTATTCCACTTTTAAAACTGATACGCTTTCAGTTCGAGAGATTGGATTCTATTCATGGTTGCAAGTGAACAAGTCATTTTATATGGCCTATGGTGTTTCACCTTCAAGCAGACAGTTGGATACATTGTATACTATAGAGATGAATGACTCAATTGACAAACAATTGCTGCTAGCCAATCAGTTTTTGTCAGATTCTATTGGAATAGGATTAAGAATTTGGGTGGTCAATTCAACGTACGCATTAGACTCAGGACATTTAGTTACAGTTTTCACTACTGATTTAAGTATGGGAATGGATTGGCGAGCTAATATAAAACTTCCTCAGACGCCACAATCGACAAAGCCTGATTTTGATAGTAGTACAGTAGCTATATTAAATGAGGATGAAGAAGTAATGGTTGTATTGGATAGTGGTGGAAAGGTTGTTGAACAAGCATCTCTTAATGGTGATAATTAAGCTCATTTCAGCTTTTGTCAAGCACTTTATATTGCTTCTAAAATATAGTCATTCAATATTCTCAGCATTTGCTTGTTTCCCCTTGGTTGGTTTTGATACCAGTTTTGAGTAAATACGATTATAACCTCTAGTTGAGGTATGACAATTATTCTCTGTAAGCCAAACCCAGAAGCATAGAATGCTTCATATTTACCAATGTTCATTAGTTTCCAATGAAGTCCATATTGAGATCCTCGAATTTGTTCGGTTGTTGATTTTTCAACCCAGGAGACAGGGATTATCTGTTTATCTTTCCATTTACCCTTATTCAAATACACTTGACCTAACTTACCCATATCACGAGGACGCATCCAAAGTCCAGTAGCAGTGTTAGTCAGTGTTGCATAATCAGCATTATATTCAATGCTTGGCTTCTTTGCAGGGATTTCATTACCTGCTGTCTTAGTCCAAAACTCAGCTTGTTTATTCCACTCAATATCATGTATTTCTAGTTCCTTGAAAAGAGTGGAACGTGCAAAGTCGTCTGCATTTTGTCCGGTCGCATTATAAATGATAGGAGCCAAGAGCATGGAATTTGCCGAGCTGTACTTAAATTTTAAACCGGGTTGAGACTCTTGTGGTAGATCAAGGGTGTATGAAATCATATCCTTGGCGTAAGGTAATTTCCTTCCTGATTCAGACAAATCTCCTTTCCATTCTAGTCCTGTACTCATCTCAAGTACATTCTTAATTGTAATTCCTTTTTGATTATCATTTAATTCTTCAGCGTACTTTCCCAGGTAGTTAATTATACTATCATTTTCGTATCTAATTTTTCCCTGGGAGATAGCCAAACCAACTAAAGCTGAAGTAAAACTCTTTGTACAAGACCAAAGTTTATGTTTTTTGTTTCTGTCATATCCATTAAAGTACTCATCTAAGACTAATTTGCCATCTTTAATAATTAAAACAGCATCAATGTTCTTAAAATCATTTGTACGGATATTTGAAACAAGCTCATTTATCAACATTGTATCAATACCTGTGTCAATTAGTGAAGAGACCTCCCAACCATCGTTTGTAGTTTCAGGTAAACGATAGGTATAATTAACCTTTTCCTGACAGGTAGTTAGTAGAATCGATATAGGTAATATTATTAAGAAATACCTTCTCATTTAATAACATTTTTGTGCTAAACTAACAGATGATATTACCTGTAAGTTATTGGTGTATTGTTAAACAAGGTTAAGTGATCCAGCCTGATCTTTGTTCCGTCATCTAAAATCATATACTCAGCACCATTCTCAACCTTAAAGGTCTTGATTTTACTTTGAACAGAAACAAGTTCATCATCTTTCTTATACTCAATCTCTGAGGTTTTGCTGAATGCCGCATCTGATTCCATCCTATCATATAGACTACAGGAAATAGGCTTATAGGCATCACTGTTACTTTCCAGATTGCTCTCTGATTGTTTCATATTCTTGCGGTGTATTAACATTCATTAAAATATTTTTATCCCGATCAGCAATAATCTCTACATCTGAATTAATTAACGCTTTTCTTGGGCAGGAATACCCTTTACTTAAAAACTCCAGCAAAACAGGGTAGGCTTTGGGTTCCCAGATAGTGATAAGTGGTTCCGGGAACTCGTCCTTGCGGTCCAGAAAGCTTGTTGCTGTTTTATGTATGTTCCTTGCCTGGACCAGTTGGCTAATTGTATTTTTATCAACGAATGGTAAGTCGACAGCTACCACCAGCCATGCCGTATTAGGGTTATCCTGGAAAGCACTCAAAATGCCTCCATAAGGCCCCAATCCAACAAATTTATCAGATATTGTTGGGGTAGAATAAGTTGCAGCCTGTTCATCATCTCTTACTGAGATGAAAGTTTTTTGACAAAACTTATCTAGCAGGTTGAACATATGCTCATGCTGCGGCAACCCCTCATGATATATTAACTGGCTCTTGTCCTTCTGCATCCTGGTACTTTTGCCGCCAATTAGTACAAGACCATTAAGAGGAGGGATGTTGTTTTCGAGAAGATTAATAAAATAATCAATGATCTTTTCCTGGTCTGCCCTTTTTAGTACCTGGTAGTCAGATCCTGAAAGATGATTGGTTAAATACTCAGGTATTACATCAATTTCATCATCTAAAATAACCAGGCCTACATTAGTTAATTTATCCAACTTGCTCTCCAGCGATTTTTTTGGATGAACCCAGGCAATTTGTGATTTTGCTTTAAAGTGGTTGCCATTGACAATAACCAGTTCTGCACTATTGAAATAATGAGAGGTGCCTGGTTGAAGCTGCAGTTCGTAATGAGTGATTTTATTGGTGAGTTGGGCAGTAGCACCATGATCAAGTGAAGACCACTCCTGTCGATCAGTAACATTATGGTCTGCATCAACATATGCTGTATTCCAGTTATTGGAGAGTGATGAAATAATATGACCACTTAACTTTTTTATTTCGCCACAAGGTGCTCCTAAAAATGCAATTTCCAGGCGTCCCCACTTGCCTCCCATTGGCTTAACCAGATTTACGTGTTTTTTATGTTTCATTATTCCCTGGTAAAGTCTTTCTTTCCCCCTGTTTTTTTTATGAGCCGGGTACTGATAATCTCTATATCGTGGCTTATAGCTTTGCACATGTCGTATATTGTAATTCCTGCAATGCTTGCCCCGGTAATGGCTTCCATTTCAATACCGGTTTTGGCAGTAACTTTTACCTCACATCTTATCACAGCATCATCGCCATCTATTTTAATGTCAATTTTGCAATCATCCAGTCCAATTGGGTGGCAAAAAGGTATAAGCTCAGACGTTTTTTTAGCACCCTGAACACCGGCAATTATTGCAGTCTGAAAGACAGGCCCCTTTTTTGTATAAATTTCGTTGCTCTGCAGCAGGTTTATAATTTCACTTCCTAATCTTACCCTGGTTTCTGCTATTGCAGTTCGTGTGGTAATCTTTTTTTCTGAAACATCCACCATTGATGGATTTCCCTGCGCATCGACATGTGTTAGTTTGTCCATAATTATTTTGAATAATTACAAAACTAATGAACTTCTTGATTACGAAGGCGTATCAAATACCAACCAGATGTTTAAAATAATTGATGGCTGAGAAAATGAACATCTTATATTTGCACAAAAATTCAGATATGATAACTGTTGCAGAGGTAGATAACCTAATTAAAGCTGCTTTGTTAAGCCTGGGAGAGGAAAAAGTTTCACTGGCTAGTGCCACGGGTAAAATACTTAAGGAGAAGGTTCTTGCTGATCGTGATTTTCCCCCTTTTAACAGGGTGATGATGGATGGCATTGCTATTCAATATGATGTGTGGAAGGAAGGGAATAAAGAATTTAAGATCGAGGGGCTGTCGGCAGCCGGCACAACGCAGATTTCATTATCCTCAGGAGAGAATTGTTTAGAAGTGATGACAGGTGCGGTTATGCCTGCTAATGCAGATACCGTTGTAAAGTATGAAGAAGTGACTATTGAAGATGGAGTTGCTACGATAAATGTAGATCATGTGATTAAACAAGGGCAGCACGTGCATTTGCAAGGAATGGACAGAAAGGAAGGAGACTTGCTGTTGGAGCCTGATCGGGTGATCAGTGCAGCTGAGATAGCGACACTGGCAACAGTAGGAGTGACTGAAGTAACAGTTGCCAAAACCCCTAAGGTAGCGGTAATTGCAACGGGAGATGAACTTGTTGAGATTGAGCAGACGCCAGAAACTCATCAGATCAGGAAATCGAATGTACACTCACTGATAGCAGCTTTAGAACGACATGAAATAAGAGCGGAGGCTTTTCATTTTATTGATAATAAGGATGCCATAAGGAGAGGGCTTGCCGAAATCCTTGATTTTTTTGACGTAGTGGTTTTAAGTGGGGGAGTCTCTAAAGGTAAGCTGGATTATGTACCTGAGATATTAGATGAATTAGGTGTTAAAAAAGATTTTCATTTCGTGAAGCAGCGCCCGGGCAAACCATTCTGGTTTGGGCGGTATAAAAAAGGCGTTGTGTTTGCACTACCGGGCAATCCGGTTTCGAGTTTTGTGGGTCTCACACGCTATGTAGTACCCTTTTTATACCGCAGTACCGGTGTGGAGCCAAAAGCCGTAAAGGCCATGTTAACAGAAGATTTTACTTTTAAGCCCGACCTTACTTATTACCTCCAGGTTTCATTACAATATAGCGATGATGGCCGGCTTTTGGCCACACCTGTTCCCGGGCGCGGCTCCGGAGACCTGGCTAACCTATTGGATGCTGATGCATTTTTAGAGTTACCCCAGGGCAAAAATTTGTATGAGAAAGGAGATGTGTTTAGGTGCTGGGAATTTAGACGATAGACGCTAGATATTAGACACTAGACTTTAGACCTCATTCTTATTAAAAATCTTCATCTGAACAGGTAATAACTGAAAACTCTTCCTGTGGTAAGGAGTAATACCTAGTTTTTCAATGGCTTCGCGATGTTTAATGGTAGGGTAGCCCTTATTATTCTCCCAATCATAACCAGAGAACTCAATGGCCAGTTTATACATGTATTCATCACGGTGGGTCTTGGCCAGGATGGAAGCAGCAGCGATGGAAAGGTATCTGCCGTCACCTTTTACAAAACATTGATGATCTATCTCAGCGTGTGGATTAAAGCGGTTGCCATCAATCAGCAGCAATTCAGGCTTTGTTTTGAGCTGATCAACAGCCCTGTGCATGGCCAGAAAGGAGGCATTTAAAATATTAATTTCATCAATCTCATTGTTGTCTACAAAACTAACCGCCCAGGCAACAGCTTCGTTTTCAATCACCTTGCGCAACTCGTTTCGGGTTTTCTCTGTCAGTTTTTTCGAGTCATTTAAGATTTCATTTTTATACCCTTCAGGTAGGATCACGGCAGCAGCTACCACAGGTCCAGCAAGACAACCTCTTCCGGCTTCATCGCATCCGGCCTCAATTTTATCTGCAGTATAACTCAGTGCTAACATATTTTCAAACTTAATTAATGCATATCAGTATCGCCTAGGTCAATTAACTTATTTTTGATTTAATCGAAATCAGACATGACAATAAGGGAACATCTTAAGACTAATATCAATCTTGCCTTACCGGTAATGGCTGCTCAGTTAGGACAGGTAATGGTGGGTGTGGCTGACAGCATGATGGTGGGCCATGTGGGTTATATACCGCTGGCAGGAGCTTCCCTGGGTAATGCTATTTTTTACTTCTTCATGACATTTGGTCTGGGTGTTGCTTTCGCCATTACACCATTGGTAGGCTTTGCCCATGGGGCAGGGAACAACAAAGAATGTGGTCAGGTTTTGCGTCACGGACTGGTTGTAAATACTATAATTGGAGTATTACTGTTTGTCCTGATGATGTTAAGTGTAAATTATCTGCACTTGTTTGGACAAGAGGAAGCAGTAGTTGAAGAGGCAACTCCTTATATGATAATTATTGGCTTTTCATTGGTTCCATTCCTGATTTTTATGTCGTTCAGACAATATAGTGAAGGATTGTCCATGACCCGGGTACCTATGATGGTTTCGGTTTCTATGAACATTTTAAACATAATACTTAACTACCTGTTGATCTATGGAAAGTTTGGATTCCCTGAACTTGGTTTACTAGGTGCGGGAATAGCATCATTAATTGCCAGGACTATGATGGCTGTAGTGATGATGATCTATGTGATGAGGAATCACAGGTTTAAACCATATCTTGCCGGATTGGGTATTCGTAACCTGGATATTAAAATGATAAAAGAATTACTGAGGATAGGTGTACCGGCAGGCCTTCAATTCGTTTTTGAAGTAGGGGCTTTTAGTATGGCAGCAATTATGATGGGGTGGATCAGTGCAGCCACACAGGCAGCGCACCAGATTGCCATTAGCTTGGCATCAATGACTTATATGGCTGTTTCAGGATTAGGTGCCGCAGGTGCTATAAGAACAGGAAACCAGTTGGGAAAAAAGGATTATGTAACAATGAAGAAGGCAGGTATGACCTTAGTATGGATGGGAGCTTTATTCATGTTTGTCTTTGCTATTGTCTTCATTGTAGCTAAAGATTACCTTCCTTTACTTTATAATAATGAACCTGAGGTAGTCGGAATTGCTTCATCGCTCCTGATAATAGCTGCACTATTCCAGATCTCAGATGGAGTACAGGTAATAGCTCTCGGTGCCCTTAGAGGTATTAAGGATGTTAAAATACCTACGTTTATTACCTTTCTTGCCTATTGGGTTGTAGCATTGCCTTTGGGCTACTATTTGGCGTTTATTGGTGATTATGGTTCAATGGGTATCTGGTTTGGTTTATTTCTTGGATTGACTATCTCAGCAGTATTAGTACTGATTCGATTTGTGAGATTGTCAAATAAGAAAATAAGGATTTCAATCACCTAGCCAGTCAGAACCCAGAACTTTATAAAGCTTCGATTTACCATTACCTGTTTGATTGAATTCTTCAAGAAGCGTCTTTACTGTTAATGCATTTTCATAGCTCGTCTTTATATTACTTCTGTTACTGGTAAAATAAAGTATATCATTATAAACAAATGGGCAATAATCTAACCCCTGAGAATTAATGTCTTTACCCAAATGTTTTGAAGGCAACCATTCACCTTGATCGTTCTTTTTTGAAATATATAGATCGCCTCCACCGAAACCATTTTCTCTGCCATAACCTGTGTATATAATGTACTGCTCATTATAATCAACAAAGGAATTGAATTCATATCCCTTGGTATTTATGGCTTCAGGCAATGATTTGGGCTCACTGTATTGTCCTCCTTCTATAATGGAAAAGAAAATATCTTCATTTCCCTTTGTGCCATCTCTATCAGCAGTAAAGTATAAATTCCCTGATTTGGTTATTGATGGATAGTATTCATTTAATTCAGAGTTGATAGATGTTCCAAGGTTTTCGGGAGTAGACCATTTAGAAGTTAGTGTAGCTCTTTCTACCTTCCAAATATCAAAGTTTGGTTTCTCGTTCTCTCTTCCCGGTACCGGCCGATTAGAGGCAAAGTACATCAAAAGGCCATCATGACTTAAAAATGGCTCCAAATCTCTATATTTCCCTGAGAATGATGCTACTTTAGGTTTGTTCCAGCCTTCCACCTGTTTTGTAGATATCAAAATGGCAGAAAAATCCTGTCTAGTACTTTGAGCGGTGAAATATAATTCATTACCATCAGGTGATATGGCTATATCCCTGACATTAGGGAATTGTGAAAACACATCCGAAGAAAAAACGGCTACTTTGTGTTGTCCGGTTGCATTAAAGCCGATGAGCATTAGCAAGGATAAGATTAGTTTATTTTTCATAAAGTTTTTTAGTCACTTAACGTACAATAAAAACTATGGTTTGGAATACCTTTGAAAAATAATTAAAGCATATGGAATTATTAATTCACCCTTTCAATCTTAAACTAAGAAATACTTTTAAAACAGCACATAGTCAGCGTGATGTGCAAAAATCGTTTGTTGTTGAGCTGAAAGATAATGGGCACAGTGGTTATGGAGAGGTTACAATCAATACCTATTTCGGCATTCTGGAAGATGCCATAATAGAAGGTCTGGACAAGGCAAAGAATGCTATTGAAGATTATCAATTTACCACACCAGAAAAACTTCATGATTATCTTCTCAACGAAGTGAAAATTGCCAGTTTCCCTCTTTGCGCTATTGATGAGGCTGCCTATGATCTATATGGAAAAATCAAAAACCAGCCAACACGAAACTATATTGGAGCCGATAATGGCAATGAAATAATGACTGACTATACCATTGGGATTGCTTCAATTGATGAGATGGTTGAGAAAATGAAGGCTATGCCCTGGCCAATTTATAAGATCAAACTGGGTACCAAAGAAGATATTGATATTGTAAAAGCTCTCCGTGAGCATACCGAGGCCATTTTTAGGATTGATGCCAACTGTGGCTGGACTGCAGAGGAGACCATAGAAAATTCAAAAGCTTTAAAAGAGTTGGGAGTCGAATTTATCGAACAACCACTTGATCCTGCAGATTGGGAAGGCATGAAAAAGGTATTTGAACATTCTGTGCTTCCGGTAGTGGCAGATGAATCTTGTATGGTTGAAGGTGATGTAGACAAGTGTGAAGGATACTTCCATGGTATTAATATCAAACTGACAAAATGTGGTGGTATTACAGCTGGCAGAAGAATGATTGCCAATGCCAGGTCAAAAGGCATGCAGGTTATGGCAGGTTGCATGACAGAGTCTACTGTAGGGATTTCTGCAGTAACCCAGCTGGCTCCGCTTCTCGATTATATTGATGCTGATGGTTCTCTTCTAATAACCAATGATCCAGCAACAGGAGTGACATTTGATAATGGGAAAATCATTTATTCGGAGAAACCTGGGAATGGGGTAAGTTTAGATTAACACTTAATCAAGATTGATAATATTACCTTCCCTGGCTACATTAAAGCCTTGCAAAATAACTTTGTTATAAGCTTCATCATTCCGAAGTAAAGGATTGGTATGGTTGAAATGGATTAGATAAATTTTATTCTTGATACTATCTGAGCTGCTACTAAATATATCCATGGTTTCAACCACAAACGGATGAGGTATTTCACTCATATTGCGATTGGGTAGCTCATCGCCATCATAAAAAGTTGCATCCAGAAATGCATAATCAACTTTATCTACTTCTTTTACTATGTTTCTATCCCATTTCTGCCATTTATCTATATCAGGGATAAATAAAACAGTTTTACCATTTACCATTATTTTATAACCAACAGTTTCGGAGTATTCCTGGCGATGAGGTACAAGAAAAGGAGTGACTGTAATATTATCTGACAGGTTGATAGTAGAATCTGATTTTTGTTGAATCAGCTTAATATTGTTCAACCTAACCAATTGACTCCACGGACCGTTATTTCGCAGAAAAGAATCCATTTTAGGCATTGTATATACCGCAACTGACTGTGCACCCATTGCTTCAAGGCCCAAATGCATTAAACCTGTATAATGACCGATATGAGCATGTGTTAAAAATATTCCGCCAACAGAGGTTATATCTCCACTGGGCAGACTAGCTGTTAAATTGTGTAGTTGATCTTTGAAATCAGGTGTAGCGTCAAAGAGGTAAACCTTATTATTAGTACGATCAACAATTCCTAATGAAACTACCTTTTCTGGTTTTACCTCTCCGTTCCATACTTTTCGGCAGCATGATTTATTGCAACCGGCCTGAGGATAACCGGCATCCTGAGCAACTCCCAAAACTGTTAGATAAACATTGCCGGTAGTAGTGTTTACTGGTTTATTCTTAGTACAACCCAGTAGCAAGAGAAATGTCAGTATAAGGTATGCCCTGTTCATTAGAAGATTTTTGGAAATAATGCCCAGGTACTTTTCATATAAATATCATACCCTGGCTTAGACTTCAACAATCGCTTTTCTAGCATCGGAACTGAAATTAAAAGGAAGGTAACAATTACTAAAATACTTCCTGAAAAAATAGAAACCGTTGTATAGGGAGTATATGCCATAAGCGCCAGACCAATCCAAAACAAAATTTCACCCAGGTAATTAGGGTGTCTCATATATCGCCAAACACCAAATCGCATCACAGCAATCGGGTTGTTTTCTTTAATTCTGAATTGGTATAGTTGATTGTCTGCAGTCATCTCCAGGATGGTAGCACCAATGGTAATAACGAATCCCAGCCACGTAACCCAATTGATTTCAGAAGAAAACATAAAGATAAAATAGAGGGGCATTGCTGCTACGAATACAACCAGTGTTGGGAAAATATGTATTCCAAGGAAATTAACCATCAGATACCATTTTCCTGATTTTTGCTTTAAGTCAACATACCGCCAGTCTTCATCCTCCAGACCTTTCCACCTGCGTAACCAGTTAAAGGTTAGTCTCCATGACCAAAACGATAGAGCAGCAATCGCAAGAATTGTTTTCAGTGTAATAGCATCTGAGCCATATAAAAATATCCAATAGAACAACATACCAAAAGGTATTACGCTCCAGTAAGGATCGTATAGACTTGCATTGCCATATTTGAAGCTGAAGACAAAGACGATAATGGTTAGTACTACATCAATAAAGAATAATTCAGAAAGCAGATCCGGGCTTTCAAGGAAATAGGTTAATATACCGCCAATGGTAATAATGGCAATATAGAGCCAAAGTACCACCAACCGTGAGTTTCTTTTATTCGGTATCATCTTTAAATATTGTCGGCTATATTAATCATTCTGATATTTTTAAAGAATAAAAGTCTGGAATATTGAGCAATTTTAAGTTTGATTCTTTGTTTAAAAGAAGCAATTTTATAATCGTCATAAAGTTAAATAACCTGATTGACCTGATGAAACGATATTTTATCATCTTTACATTACTACTCTGGATGGTACTGGCCATCCTCTCAATTTATTGCCTGTTAGAAATTGGTTTCAGACTGGCAACCCTGGGCATGTTGGTTTCAACACTTCTCCCAATAGTATTTTTTTTAGGGTTGGATATCTCCTCAGGATCGAAATGGTCCATTGGTCAGATCATAAGGATTGCCGTTTTTCTGATAAGTACATTATTAATACTTCTTGATTATGAGGCGATCGGTTTGATTATAATCATAGTGTATACAAGCAATATTATGATGTGGGTATTGTACATCTTCTGGTATTCTAAGCTGGACTATAAAGAATCAGAAAACCTGGTGCTTGGAGAAACCTTGCCGGAAATACAGTTTGAAACTTATAATGATGAGCCTTATTATGTAAGTCAACTCTTAGGAAGAAAGGTTGTCTTCTTATTTTATAGAGGTAATTGGTGCCCGGTAGACATGGCCCAGGTAAAGGAATTGGCTATACAATACGAAGATATTAAGAATACCGGGGCGGAGGTGCTGATGATAAGTCCGCAGCCACACGGCAAAACAAAAGAATTGGTTGAGAAGCTGGGGGTAGAGTTTAAGTTTTTAATGGATAAGGGTAATAACATAGCAATGCAGTTAGGTATTGATAATGAGAATGGGGTTCCACTTGGTATTGGCATGAACGACTACGAAAAAGATACCGTATTGCCCACCACAATTATTGCAGATGAAAATCAAAAAATTATTTACCTGAACCAGACAAATGATTATCGTGTAAGACCGGAATCCAATTCGTTTTTATCAATTTTAGGAAGAAAAGATAAAATCTAGCAAGGATTTTCTGAGGGTTAACTCAAGTGTTTCAGATCTTTTTTTGTCAGGGTATTTTCAATATTACCGGTATTGAGTGTTGAGGCTGGTTCAAAGAGCATAATATGAACTTCTTCTATGGCAATGGGTTTATGATTTACACCTTTGGGAATAATAAGAAATTCACCTGGATTTAAGGTTATTGTTTTATCATCCAGGACCATTTTTAGCTGACCATTAACCACAAAAAACATTTCATCCTCATTTTCATGATGGTGCATAACAAATTCACCCTTTAGTTTGGCTAGCTTAACATGTTGGCCATTAAGTTCCCCTGCAATTCTTGGATTCCAATGATCTTGAAAAGACGAAAATCCTTCCTTGAGATTTACCTTATTGATATTCATTTAATTTGGGGATTAATTAACAACATTTTGATCCAGATCCACAGCACGGTTCTTCGTTGGCAGCATAACTTGAATTTGTATCTATTGCGTTTCCTGGTTTGTCGGCATAAACCGTAATGCTAAAAATGCCAATATTGTGTGCGTTAAATTCTTTTATCTCCTCTTCTGACAGGTACTTAATTAATAAATCATCAGGGAGTGTTATTGTTTTTTTCTTTTGAATAGTAATACTTTCAAATCCTTGCATTGCAATAAGTTTTAAATATTCATCTTGCTGAATGGCCCCGGCAACACAACCGGCATACATTTCTGCATCATTTTGTAAACCTGCAGGAAGCTCTCCAACTAATACGATATCGGATATACTAAAGTGCCCTCCGGGATTAAGCACCCGATAGATTTCATTGATAACTTTTTCTTTATTCGGTACAAGGTTAAGAACGCAGTTGCTTATTACCACATCTGCAGCGTTGTCAGCAATGGGCATTTTATCTATGTCACCATAGCGAAATTCAACATTATTATAGCCCATTTTGTCGGCATTGATTCGTGCTTTATTAATCATTGTCTCCGTGAAGTCAATACCAATTACTTTCCCTTCAGGGCCGGCTTCATGTCTTGCTACGAAACAATCGTTACCTGCACCTGAACCAAGGTCAACTACGGTATCACCTTTCTTTATTTGGGCAAATTGTGTTGGCAGGCCACAACCAAGCCCCAAATCTGCATCGGCATTATAACCATCAATTTCAGAGTAATCATCCATCATAATGTTGTAGACTTTGTTAGAAGGGCTTGTAGCTCCACAGCATGAAGATGCATTAACTTCTTTTTCCTGATTTGCAATTTTACCGTATTTGTCTTTGACAATATTTTTAAGTTCTTGTTCTGATTTCATGTTATTATTTGATTAGTTGTTTGTTAACAGCAGGGTTTATTATGGGCATACCGATCAAACAAAGTGTTGAAAATTTGCTGTATTTCATGCCAGCGCTCCATGTTAATGCAATAATTCATACGAGTACCTTCAATGGTTCCTTGTATTATGCCAATTTCTTTTAGCTCACGAAGATGCTGGCTAATAGTAGCTTGTGCCAGGCCAAGTTCATTAACCAGGTCACCATTAATGCAAACATTCGCTTCCAATAAGCAATTCAATATGGCTATTCGTGCGGGGTGAGCAAATGCTTTGGCCGCCAGTGCTAGGTCATTATCTTCTTTTGTGAACAGATTGGTTTTGCTAATTCCCATGTTTGTTTATTATAATATCGCAATATTACGATAAAGTAATTGCTTTATAAAAACATTAATGATAATAAATTTTATCCCCGGAGAAATGTGTAGGTGTTTTCATCCGACATATCAGGACTATAATAATAACCGCCACCTTCGAATGCTTTTAAAAGCTCTACTTCCTCAATACGCTCCTGAATAATAAACCTGGTCATCATTCCCCGGGCATTTTTAGCATAGGTCATAAGGATTTTATACTGACCATTGGAGAAGTCTTTAAATACGGGTGTTATTATTTTACCCTTGAGCTTTTTTTTATTTAAAGCTTTAAAATACTCATTAGAAGCAAGGTTGACCAAAACTTCATCTTTACCCAAAGCAGCATTTACCTCATCAGTGATTGCATCACCCCAAAACTGGTATAAGTTATTGTGTTTATAGTATTTTAATTTGGTGCCCATTTCGAGACGGTAGGGTTGTATCAAGTCCAATGGCCTTAGTGATCCATATAACCCTGATAATATTCTCAAGTGTTCCTGGGCATATTTCAAATCAGAATTACTTAAGCTCTTTGCATCCAGACCTCGATAAACCTCTCCCGTAAAAGCAAATAATGCAGGATCTGCATTAGCAATTGAAAATGGAGCTTTCCATTTCTGGTGCCTTTCTGTATTTAGTTGTGTTAACTCATCACTTAACTTCATTAACTCAGCAAGCTTTTTCATGCTAAGTCCTTTAAGCTTAGCCATTAACTTTTTACTTTCATCAATCAATGCAGGTTGAGTGTACTCAATAGCTGGCGCTTTGATTTCTTTACTAAAAGACTTTGCAGGTGAGATTATTATTAACATATTTTCATCATTTCTAGTGTAGACAAATTTAGGGATTTATAGCTACTTAGGAATCCGCTCAATAATTTCCGCAACTGCCGGGCAGATAAGAGTATTCTTCTCTACAAGTTTCAGAATTCCGATCTGATTAGTACGATCTGTGTGAGGATATTCCCGGCATGCCTTGGGTCTCACATCATAAATGTCACAGTAATTATCTGTTCCTAAAAAAGGACAAGGCATACTCGTAAAAATGTAATCATTATCCTCATCAATCTTTAAGTACTGTTGTATGAAGCCCGATCCTGAAATTTTAAGATGTTTAGCAATTCTATCAATATCTTTTTGTGTGAGCAGCGGGCCAGTGGTTTTACAGCAATTGGCACACTCAAGGCAGTTGATTTCTTCAAACACCTCATCATGAAGGCGGTGGAATAACTGGTCTACGGCTCCTTTTCTTCGTTTTTTAAGGCCAACAAGTTTATTCTTTGTGAGGTTTTTGTTTTTTGAAGCAGTTTCCAGTTTTTGTTTGTATTCTGCCTTCATTGACATAATATTTTCATACTGTTGTGCATCAAAAATAGGTGTTTATATATAGCCAGCCAATGAAAAAATATATTCCTCTTATGTATAAATCCGGTTATTTTGTATTTTAGCTTCGATAAAAACTTTTTTATACAAAAAGGGATAGTAATTTTAGTTTTTTAACCTTACCTATTAACCATCATGCAAGATTCTACAAATGTTTCGTCAGATTTTATAATAAAAGCAGCTAATATAGTTCGCGGACTCAGTATGGACGGGGTTCAACGAGCTAATTCCGGGCATCCCGGATTACCAATGGGAGCAGCGGAGGTTGCTACTGTATTATGGACTAAGTTTTTAAAGCATAATCCAAAAGACACTGAATGGGCAGATCGAGATAGGTTTGTCTTGTCGGGTGGACATGGAAGTATGCTTATCTATTCTTTGTTACACTTAGCCGGTTATGATGTAAGTATCGATGATCTTAAGAATTTTCGTCAGTGGCATAGTAAAACACCAGGGCATCCCGAATATGGAGATACCGCGGGGGTGGAAATAACAACAGGTCCACTAGGACAAGGGATATCGAGTGCAGTTGGTTTTGCGCTGGCAGAAAATTCTCTGGCAGCACGTTACAATGAAGATGGCCTTCCTATTGTTGATCATTATACTTATGTAATGGCTGGTGATGGGGATGTTCAGGAGGGAGTATCACATGAGTCTTGTTCTTTGGCTGCTCACCTTAAACTGGGTAAACTGATCGTATTGTACGATGATAACAATGTAACCATAGATGGTAAGACAGCATTGTCGTTTACGGAAGATGTAATGGCCAGGTACCAGGCATACGGTTGGCATACACAAACGGTTGACGGGCACGATCCGGATGCGGTAACAGATGCCATTATTGCTGCTCAGAATGAAACCAATAAGCCATCAATTATTTCTTGTAAAACTATTATTGGGAAAGGAAGTCCTAATAAACAAAATACATCGGGTGTGCATGGTTCACCTCTGGGACCTGACGAGATTAAGCTGACCAAAGAGGCATTAGGCTTACCGGATGAAGAATTCTATGTAGCTGACGATGTGCTGGATTATTTTAGAAATTCTATTCAGAATGGGGCAGCACAACAGGATGAATGGAACAATCTATTTTCTAATTATGCTGATAAATTTCCTGAGAAGGCAAAAGAGTTTAATTCGTTAAATGATGTTGATAAACTTTCGATAGAATCATTTACTGCTGGAGAATCGAAGGCAACTCGTTCGGCAAGTGGTGCAGTATTGAGCCAGATAGCCAGCCAACTTCCAGCATTAATGGGAGGCTCCGCTGACCTGTCTCCATCTAACAACACTTTCCCCAGTGGAGAAACAGCTTATAGCTCAGAGAATAAAACAGGAAGGTATATCCATTATGGTGTTCGGGAACATGCTATGGGCTCAATTATGAATGGGCTTGCCTTGCATGGTGGTGTTATACCTTACGGAGGTACATTCTTTGTCTTCTCTGATTACATGAGGCCTGCCATTCGAATGGCAGCACTGATGGGAATAAGAGTGGTGTATGTGCTTACGCATGATTCAATTGGATTAGGCGAAGATGGACCTACACATCAACCAATAGCCCATTTAGCTTCACTAAGGGCAATGCCTAATGTGGTAGTTTTCAGACCTGCTGATGCCAATGAAACTATGATTGGATGGCAAGAAGCACTAAAACGTACTGATGGCCCAACATGCCTGGTGCTTACCCGTCAGAATTTGCCGGTTATGGATGCTAACGAAGTTAAGGAAGCATCTAAAGGCGGCTATGTGCTGGCGGAAGATGAGAATTATGAGGCAATTGTGATTGCAACAGGCTCTGAAGTAGAAATTGCTTTAGATGCAAAAATGAGGCTGAATGAGCAAGGTAAGAAGGTGAGAGTAGTATCGATGCCTAGTACAGAGCTGTTTGAAGCCCAATCAGCTGACTATCGGGACTCTGTGCTTCCTTCAAGCTGTAAGAAGCGTGTTGCGATAGAAGCAGGTGCTACACAAAGTTGGTACAAGTATGTTGGTTTGGAAGGCAAAGTAATCGGTATCGACCGTTTCGGTGCCTCTGCTCCATATAAAGAGCTCTATGAAAAGTATGGCATTACAGCTGATGCAGTTGTTGATGCTGTGAATGATATGTAGAATTCAGGCCAGGTTCGGAAAATCTTACCAATCGAAATTCACCTTCACACTCGAAGGATGACAATGAGTACATGGGTAGAAGTTGTACAAAGACAATTTCGAATATGTAAAAAAGTACTTAAAATATAACTATCTAAGGAAAAATCGCATGTTCGGTTATTGTAGTGATGGTTTTATATAATCGGTAGCTATCCTAATAAACTCAATTCTTATCTTGGTTTTCAAATTGAGTGACTATGATTTCCAGGACTGTAAGTAAACGGAAATTGATGTTAATAATGGCATCAATTGCAATGTCATTAACTTCTTTTGCCCAGGTGATTCCTGATAGTTTATTATCAGTTTTTGAATATAGAAACATAGGACCTAATCGTGGGGGCAGGGTAACGGCAGTAGCCGGAGTTGTAAGTGAGCCCGGAACTTTTTATATGGGCGCAACCGGCGGAGGAATCTGGAAAACCACTGATTATGGAGTATCCTGGAAAAATATTTCAGATGGCTTTTTAGCTACACCATCGATTGGTGATTTGCAGGTGGCGTCCAAAGACCCGAATACGATTTATGTTGGAACGGGATCTGATGGATTAAGATCAAATGTTATTACCGGTAAAGGGATGTATAAATCTACCGATGCAGGTAAAACATGGGATCATATTGGTCTCGAAAATGTAGGACAGATTGGAGCTGTTGAGATACATCCAAAAAATAATGATACGATCTTTGTAGCAGCTATCGGGCAGGCATTTCAGCCTAATAAAGAACGTGGAGTTTATCGGTCTTACGATGGAGGCGAAAGCTGGAAAAATGTTTTATTCCTGGCTGATACAATTGGGGCTATAGACCTTGAATTCGCACCGGATAACCCGAATATAATCTATGCAGCAATGTGGCGCGCAGAGCGTAAACCATGGACTATCATTAGTGGAGGGCATCAGGCAGGAGGTGTTTATAAATCGACAGATGGGGGTAATAACTGGACAAAATTATCAAAAGGATTACCACAGGGGCTAATTGGTAAAATTGATCTTGCGGTATCGGCAGCAGATCCAAATGTGCTTTATGCACTTGTAGAAGCTCCTGGTAAAGAAGGAGGGCTGTACAGGTCAGCCGACAGGGGTGAAAGTTTTAAACAGGTATCTGATAATGTGGGATTAGTAAACAGGCCTTTCTACTATTGCAATGTCGAGGCAAATCCACAGAATGCCAATTCGGTTTATGTGATGGCAATGCGTTATTACCATTCCATAGATGGTGGCAAAAAGTGGAAACAAATTAGACCACCTCATGGTGATAACCATGATATGTGGATCAACCCTAATGACACCTTACTTTTTATCCAGGCTAATGATGGTGGCGCCAATGTAACCACAAATGGAGGAAAAACATGGTCAACACAGTTTAATCAACCTACCTCAGAACTTTATCAGGTAGAGGCGGATGATCAATATCCATACTGGGTGTATGCCGGACAGCAGGATAATTACACTACCCTGGCGATCCCAAGTTTGCCCCCTTATACAGCCATGGCAGGGGCGAACGCCTATATATTATCAACAGGAGGTTGTGAAACAGGCCCGGCAGTACCTAAACCAGGTAACCCGGATATTGTATACTCTAATTGTAAAGGGCGATTTGGTGTTTACAATAAGAAAACAGGACAGGAAAAACAATATTACATTGGGGCAACCAATATATATGGTCATAATCCGAAGAATTTGAAATACAGGTTCCAGCGTGTAGCACCTATAATGGTGTCAAAGCATAATCCTGATGCTGTTTACATGGGATCACAGTATTTGCACAAGACCATGGATGATGGCGTTACATGGGAAACTATCTCTCCAGACCTCACTGCATTTGAACCTGATAAGCAGGTGATTTCAGGTAGCCCAATAACAAGAGACATTACAGGAGAAGAGTACTATAGTACTATCTATTCGATACGTGAATCACCTTTGAAGGAGGGTGTAATCTGGACTGGTGCTAATGATGGCCCTGTTTATCTTACACAAGATGGTGGTAAGAATTGGCAAAATGTTACACCAGCAGATCTTCCAAAGGGTGGCAGGGTAGATGCTGTAGAACCATCTCCTCATGATATTAATAAAGCCTATATAGCTGTATTGCGCTATCAATTAGGCGATTGGAAACCATATGTTTACCGAACTAACAATAGTGGTAAATCCTGGACGTTACTAACAGACGGTAACAATGGTATTCCATCGGACTATCCTGCAAGGGTAGTTCGTGAAGATCCCCAACGGGAAGGACTGCTGTACGTGGGTACCGAATTTGGCTTGTTCATCTCTTTAGATGATGGTGCCCACTGGCAGCCTTTCCAGCAAAACTTACCTGTTACCCCAATTACTGATATCAAAGTGCATAGGGGAGACCTGTTGGTATCAACAATGGGCAGGTCCTTCTGGATTCTGGATGATTTGAGTTCGGTAGATGAAGTTTCGAAAGCCTGGTCGGATGAACAACCACAATTGTTTAAGCCCCGAACTACAATTCGATACAGGTATAGATCAACAAGCAAGAAATCCGTTCCATATTATCCTGCTCCCGGTGTAATTCTGGATTATTACTTGCCTGCAGTACCAGAAGGGAATGTTACCATAACAATTAAGGATAAGGCTGGCAATAAAATCAGAACAATAACCAGTGAACCACCCCCACCTGACAAAAAGGAAGAGGAGGGTGAAGCCGTAATGGCAGACAGGGGTCGTCAGGATAAGCCAAAAGGAGAGTTGGATAAGACAGCAGGTATACATCGTTTTAGATGGGATATGCGTCATGAGGGAGACTGGGATAAAAGACCGTCAAGGAGCATGAAGGATGGCCCATTGATAGCTCCCGGAACTTATACTTTTATTCTTGATGTTAATGGCACAACCTATGCACAAAGCGCTGAGATCAAACTGGACCCCAGAGTGACTGAAAGTGGAGTTACTGTTAATAATATTAAAGAACAAGTAGAACTTTCATTGAAGATTGTTGATTTACAGTCAGAAGCGAAAAAGTTGGCCAATAAAATTGAAGGGAAGATGAAGCCTTTAAAGGGTAAACTGAAGAAAAAAGCTTCAAAGAAAACCCAGGCTAAGCTAGATGTATATGAGGCAGTGTATTATAAACTGGAGACTCCAAAAGGTAACTATATCAGGCCAAGATTAAATGATCAGATCAGCTATCTTTACTCCATGCTTAACAGGGCAGATCAGCAACCGGGTAAAGATGCCTATGTGAGATTCGATGAACTGAAGAAAGCATTTAGTGAGATAAAGGCTGAATACCTTAGCTTAAAATAAAAGTGTGACATATTTGACACACTTTATACATAATCAAATGATATTCAATCAGTTATAATGTGTCAAAATTGGCACATTACAACACTGTTTCTCCTAGCCACCTTGCCCACATCTTTCTCCTTCACCTGATATTATTGCATCGTATTCTTCTTGTGAAATAAACTGAGGAACATACTCAAGTCCTAAAGAATCTAACCTTGAAGTGAAAGCTCGCATGTGATTTCTGGAACCACATGTTAGTGCATTATAGATTTTAATGATCTCAGGGTCTGTTGTTTCAGCTTTAAATTCATTTAGGTCTTTAATATCAAGGTCTTCTATAGTTGCTCCTACAATCAGCGCTGCTTCTTCTGACTCACTACCCTGAATGATAAGATCATCATATAACCCCTGGAGCGTTGTGTTTGAGAACTCACCTACATTAGGTAGAGAGGGATCTGTAATATTATACTTTTCAAGTAAAGTAAGTATTCGATCCATATGCTGTTGCTCAGCTTTTGAGATATTGTTAAATACTGTATTGTTATACATCTCGAACAGGGTAATATACACATCACGTGCTAACTTCTCTTCTTCTCGCATATATTCAAGACCAAGATTTTCTTCTTCCGATACTTCAATTGTCTCTTCTTCAGGAATTGGTTCTACAACGTCTGTTTCACATCCGGTAAAAGAAGATAAAAGGAAAGCTGTAATAGTTAATGTTAAAATACTTATTGTTTTCATAGTTATAATGGTTAATCAATTTGTTTGTTAGTATTCACTACCTTAATTTTTTTATTTAGACTTCAATAACAAGAAAAGGTTTAATCAAATTAAAAAAAGAGCCGGGAACCACCCCGACTCTGCACCAGATTGACTTGATTTTAACCTGGTCAATCACAACCTAACCTAAATTTTTCTCTTACGTATTTGAATTCTATCTTATTTAACTTCAAAATGTTCAAAAAACTTTTCAATAGAAAAGGATAATGCTGTTATATTTTTTTTTACTTCAACCTCGTCATTGCTGTTTTGTATTACATCAACATTAGTAAGCATTGGGGCTAGAAGTATATGAAGTTGTTCGTGATCTTCCCCTTCCATTTTGCACTGACTAATGATATCCTTATTAATACTGGCAAGTGATTTCCCTAATTTTTTATAGTCTTCAATGGAGGGAGACGCAAATACTTCATCAAAGTGATCAAGTGCATTTTCCAGCCTTTGCATCCCGGTAAACGTTGAAAAATCAGCATCCCACTTTTTTCCTTCGTTTAGGCTGATCTTAATCTCTGTGGTTTTTTTAATATCATTAGACTGTTGGGTGTCAGCTTGTTCTGAATGTTCATGATTATGGGAATTCCCGCATGACACAGCTAATAGTGAGAAGGCAATGATTGTAAGGTTTTTAAGTTTCATAAAGGTTATTGATTGGTTTAGAAATTATATTTTATTCTGGTATAAATCATGTCATTATCATTATACTGTCCAAAAGTACCTTCTGTTCCTGTAAAAATGTTACTGCCAAGCTCAATACTTACTGCATCGTGGGGGTAGTAGAAGCCTCTTAATCTCATAAGTGCGTCACCATT
>JBDLIU010000009.1:0-38322 GCA_039714715.1 Bacteroidota bacterium | reverse complement strand
ATGGGGACTCCACGGTCTATTAATTTCGCTTCGCTCCAATGAATAGCCCTCTGAGTGACGGTTTAGCGTTTTTTGTTGGTCTCTTGTGTCGAGCTCACGTTATTTTATTATCTCTTACGCTTAGTTTTTGCCTTAAACGATCTCTTTTTATAATGAGTTTTTGGATTGTATTTAGGCCCGCCCCCAAGGTGTGAAGGCAAACTAATTTTTTTAACCTCAGTCTCTATCAACCGTTCGATATCATGGAAATCGCGTTGTTCTTCTTCGCTAATAAACGTAAAAGCAATACCTTTTGCATCGGCTCTGGCAGTTCGGCCAATCCTGTGAACATAGTCTTCGGCATCTCTGGGTACATCATAATTTATTACCAGCTCAATGCCTACAATATCAATTCCCCGCGCCACTATATTCGTAGCTACCAGTACATTTAATCCTCCACTTTTAAACTTAATCATTACGGCTTCCCGCTGTTTCTGGTCAAGGTCTGAACTAATAGAGCCCACCTTTATCTTTTCTTTTTTAAGCACCCGCTCCAGTATAGTCACTGATTTACGCGTGGAGCAAAAAACAATTACGCTTGATAAAGGTTTTGATTTTAGCAAATGAATTATCAATCCTGGCTTTTGTGTTTCATAGACAGGGAAAGCAGCCTGAACAACTCCTTTGGCCGGTTTGGATAATGCAATGTTAATCTCTACAGGGTCAGTCAGGATGGTCTTTGCCAGCTTACGTATGTTTGGGGGCATGGTGGCAGAAAACAATAGGTTATTCCGCTTCTCTGGCAGATGTCCTACAATTTTTTCAATGTCTTCTGAAAAACCCATATCCAACATACGGTCAGCTTCATCCAGTACAAGAAATCGGATATTTTTGAATTGAACATATCCCAAATTCAAGTGAGCAATCAGTCTTCCCGGTGTTGCTATTACAATATCGGCACCTTCAATTAATGCCTGTTTCTCTTGTCCGAATGAAACACCATCTTTTCCTCCATATATGGCCAGTGAACTTACACCGGTAAAGTACCCAAGGCCTTCTACCTGCTGGTCAATCTGAATAGCCAATTCCCTTGTTGGTACAATAACCAATGCTATCAGGCCATTATGACCATTCCTTAGAACATCTTCTATAATAGGTAACAGGAAGGCAGCTGTCTTACCTGTACCTGTTTGAGCACAACCAATTAAATCTTTTTTATCCAGGACTTGTGGAATGGCCTTCTCCTGAATTTCAGTTGGCTTTTCAAACCCTATAGCCTCCAAACCTTGTTGGAGGTGTTCCTCAAAATTAAAATCACTAAACTTCAAATTTTCTTTTTTTATGTGACGTCATCCGTCAGCTGACGGAACCTGACGAATTTATTTACATTTACCTAATGTCAGAATCCACCAACCTACTTGCATAGACAAGCTAGCGTACGACACCAATTTAATTACATATGTTTTCCAACAGTCCATCCCTTATGTTTAAGGTATTTCTCCCCTGTTTGTACAGCCCCTGATTCCATTTCAGTGGCCATGCTGTCATTCCACCTGTTCAGATAACCAAATAATGCTACTACCCCCATCATTTCCACTATTTCTCCATCATCCCAAAATTCATGAAGTTTGGAAGATATCTCTTCATCTACTGCATTAGGTATTGCAGCTGCTGCTACCGCAAAATCAAGAGCAGCTCTTTCTGCATTATTGAAGGCAGGATGGATTTTGTACTCCCAGATATTATTCATCTGCTCATCAGAAGCCCCGTAGCGCTCTGCAGCCAATGCTGTGTGTGCCTGGCAATACTGACAGCCTGCAGTATAGCTGGCCATATAGCCAATCAACCGCTTAAGTGAGCTTGTCACGCGACCTTTATTAGCCATAACGGCCATATTAAGATTGATAAAAGCTTTGGCTATATCCGGCCGTATTTGCATGGTTAGTACAGAGTTCGGACAAAAACCAAGGGTTTCATTAAAGAACTTAGCCAGTTCAGCTACTTCTTCATTCGCATCCGGTGAAAGTGGTTTTACAAGAGCCATATTTCAAATAAAAGCACAAAATAACGAAAAACGCTTCTTATATCGGCATCTTATTCATAAAGGTTGAAGTTTTCTTGAATCCATACCTGATTATTTTCGTATTAATGATAAAATTGTGATGCTATGAAAATGTTTACAATAACCGTTATGGCTGTATTCTTATTAACAGTCAGTTGTCAATCACAATCCAAGGAAATGAAAGAAGATAAATATCCTATATCTAAAACAAAAGAAGAATGGAAAGGTAAACTTACTCCTGTTGAGTTTAACATCTTGAGAGAAAAAGGCACCGAAAGAGCATTTACGGGTGAATACTGGAACACCAAAGATAATGGCAGTTACCATTGTGCAGGTTGCGACACCAAGCTTTTTTCATCAGACACCAAATATGAATCTGGATGTGGATGGCCCAGCTTCTGGGAGCCCCTTGCCGGTGATAAAATTAAAATCCAGATGGATTATTCTCATGGAATGGTAAGAGAAGAAGTAGTTTGTGCTAACTGTGGTGGTCATTTGGGGCACCGGTTCGAAGATGGACCTGAACCTACCGGGCAGCGCTATTGTATTAATTCGGGAGCGTTGGATTTTGAGAAAGAAAAGAATGATTAAGAGCCCTTGATCACATCATAGATTTTCATCCCCAGTAGCCTCTCGTGATATTTCTGCGGCTGCTTTGTTAATATCATAGGTTCTATCTCCCAGGTCAAAGTAATTGAGCTTGATTTGATTACCTCCAAAGCTATTGGTACCTATCATGTCTGCTCCGGCATTAATGTAACTTTGAGCAATCTTTAAAACCTTTTTCTTTTTATCGATATTCCAAAGTTCAGGACAATCTCCTTGTTTCAATCCTGGAGCATGCAAATATGTACCCCAGGCTCCATCGGAAATAAGTAATTTCCCCTGACTAATAAGCTTTGAGATTCTTTTCATAGATAAAATTAGAATATTTCCTTAGAAAAATATGGCTATTAAATAACAATCCATTGAGATAATTTTTAACATATCGTTTGTTTAAATCTCCTGGTAATTATATATTGTCACGACAAATTACTCTTTATATGGTCTATACAAGCTTCGATAAGCAAACAGGTACCCTTAGCGCAAAATTTGAGGGGGAAATGAAATTAAAGGAGATAGTTGATTATATCATTGAAACTAAAGAGAATAAATCATATCCCAGAGTATTAAAAATCTTAACTGATGCCAGAGATGCCATTATGAGTTTAAGCATTAACGATTTAGCAGTTATTGTTGCCGAAAATTACAAATCTCTCGAGCAGTATGAATTTATAAATGATGCCATTATTTTAAAAAATCCAAAAGAAACTGGGATATCAATGCTGTATCAAGAATTGTCTAAAACAAAAAAGTATAGGTTTAAGATCTTCTCAAATGAAGAAGCTGCTCGTCATTGGCTATCTCAGCTTTAAAAAGCTATTATCCAGTTTAATGAAATAGATGAAAGATGTGACATTAAGTAGCACTTAAGTCAAAATATCATTATTTATTATTCAGCCTCCCAATATTTCATCAGCCATGCTGATAATTCCATCAACCATGCAAGACCGGTGTGGATGATCACCCCTCCCCAGATATTATTGGTACGTAATGCGAATATCCCTAAAAGGTAACCGCCAAAGGCAGAACTAATTGCCTCTCCCAATGGTTTTTCAAAATGCAGAAAAACATAGGCTACAACCATAGGTAACACTGCTTCCTTTCCTATTAATCTTCCTAAACCAATCACTAAAAAACCTCTGAAAAGAAGTTCAACAGGTAAAAATGCAATACCGTATGACATCTCATAAATGGCGGCATTAACAAAATCAGGCCATCCCTCAATACCTGTAAATGGTGTATGCGTATACATTGGGTATTGTTCCAAAAATGAATCAAGTTGACCTGCTGCCAATACTATCGGCACCACTAATGCAATAAGCCACAGGTATGGTTTTATATTAACATTTTTAACTGTTAAACCATAAAAATTGCCGTTTTGATTAAACTTCCAGATCACCCAAAGGGGTAATACGACCAAAATAAAACTTTTTAGTTCAGACATGAGGCGACCTACAAACCACTTGTCCCTTGTTTCTATAAGTAATTTCGCAAAGTCATAGGTTCCCCTGAAACTGCCATCAATGGCCATGATCACTATAGCAGTAATACTTAACAGAAAGAACCTTTTTGAAAGTTTTGCTCTTTCTTTCGTAGTAATTCTTACCAACGCCAGGGCACCAAAATAGGCAAAACTATAAAACAGGAAATTGAGAATATACCGATCAGGTACCTCTTTTATGTTAATGTAGTTGGTTTCAAAATTTAGAGAAAAGTTTATAGTGATGCTGATAGCAATGAAACCAATTATTGCAGCATATTTTGGCCATTCAAAGTCTTCCCTTAGGAAGTCTTTAACATAGATTACCAGCGTCCGCATATACTATTACCGGCTAAAGGAGTTTGGAAACATTTTCCGGAGGTCTGCCCAGCACAGCCTTGTCACCCACTACTGCGATTGGCCTCTCAATCATCTTAGGATTAGCCACCATCGCTTTAATCCATTCTTCATCCGAAAGATCTTTGCCTTTATATTTCTCTTTATAGACTGCTTCACCTTTTCTTATCAAAGCTGTTAAAGGCACATCCAGTTTGGCCACTATTTCTTTTAGTTCTTCTTCAGAAACAGGTGTCTTCAGGTATTCAACGATTTCAGGTTCTATGCCTGCTTCCCTTACAATATTTAAAGTCTGCCGGCTTTTTGAACATCTTGGATTATGATAAAATTTCATTAGATAGGTTATTATGCCACTTTTTGAACAACAAGATTATGATTGGTATAGATACAGATATCAGCTGCTATATTAAGGCTCTCTCTTACAATTTCTTCGGCCGTCATATCTGCAGCATTCTTTTTTAATGCTATTGCTGCTGCCTGGGCATACATGGCACCCGATCCAATAGCTGCTATTTTATTATCCGGCTCAAGTACATCTCCGGTTCCCGATAAGACTAACACTTCATCATTATTAGCGACAATCAGCATAGCCTCCAGCCTGCGCAAGTACCTGTCCATTCGCCAGTCTTTTGCTAATTCAATAGCGGCTCTTTTCATATTACCACCATAGCTGTTAAGTTTTTCATCGAACCTTTCAAGTAGTGTAAAGGCATCAGCTGTTGAACCGGCAAAACCGGTAACAATCTTACCTTCCTGTAATGTTCTTACCTTGTTTACATTGCTTTTGGCTACATAGTTTCCCATCGTAGCCTGACCATCTGCACCTATCACTACTTCTCCATTATGCTCGATAGCCAATACTGTTGTTGATTTAACTTTACTCATCTCATTCTGATTTACGATGGCAATATAGCAAATTTTGTACCTATGTCAGAATGGCATGCTCAATTGCTGTAAGAAAATTATACCAGCAACTTTACTGGATCTTCGAGCAACTCCTTGAATGTTTGCAGGAATGCTGATCCTGTAGCACCATCTACCACTCTGTGATCGCAAGACATGGTAACTTTCATTACATTACCCGGCACTAGCTGACCATCTTTTACTACAGCAGTTTGCTTAATGCCCCCTACTGCCAGTATGGCTGCATCTGGCGGATTAATAATGGCCGTAAACTCTTCAATACCAAACATGCCAAGGTTGGAAATTGTAAAGGTGTTACCCTCCCAATGCTCTGGTTGTAATTGTTTATTAGCTGCCATGGTGGCTAACTCTTTTACTTCTGACGATAGTTGAGATAAGCTCTTCTGATCTGCAAATCGAACGACAGGAACTAAAAGCCCTTCATCTACGGCAACAGCAATTCCCATATGGATATGATGGTTATAGCGAATCTTATCACCCAGCCATGATGCATTCACTTTCGGATGCTGGCGCAATGATGCTGCTGCTGCCTTTACTACAAGGTCGTTGAAAGAAATCTTCACTGGCGACATATCATTCATGCTCTTTCTTGCCTCAATGGCCCTATCCATGTTTATTTCCATGGTAAGATAGAAATGAGGCGAACTGAACTTGCTTTCAGCTAACCTTCGCGCAATTGTTTTTCGCATCTGCGAAACATTTACCTCTTGATAAGATTCTTCACCCAAAGCAACCGGTTGAGGCACAAAAGACTTCGACTTATCTGTGGTAACTGTTTCTTTTTCCGGTTGATAAGCTTCAACATCTTTTTTTATCACACGACCGTTATCTCCTGAACCCTTGATCCTGGCAATGTCATATCCCAAATCTTTAGCCATTTTCTTGGCCAGTGGTGATGCTTTTACCCTTCCATTATCAGAAACTACAGTTTCTTTTATCTCCACTTCTTCCTCAACAAGTTCTATTTCAGGTTCTACTACCACAGGTGAAGGAGTCGCTGAACTTTGATCTTCATTAATTCCCTCATTTATTTTCTTTGCATTTGCTGAATGAGCTTCGAGCAAGGTTTTATAATCCTCATCTGCTTCTCCAATAATGGCCAGTACACCATCAACTACAACAGATTCACCATCCTTCGGACCAATATAAAGCAGTGTACCATCCTCGTATGATTCGAGTTCCATGGTTGCCTTATCGGTCTCCACCTCTGCTAAAATATCTCCTGATTTTACCTTATCTCCCACTTTTATGAGCCAACGAGCTATAGTACCTTCTTCCATAGTGTCACTCATCTTGGGCATTCTGATCACCTCTGCCATATCATTCATAGTATTTGCGGCCTCAAAAATAGAGGGTTTAATTTTTTTGTCAAAATTTAGAATGAATTCAAATAAGAAAATATTTCTAAACCAGAGTCTATTTTGTGTTAACTAGAAACTAAATGATCCAATCAGCAACTCCCAGCTGGATTTTCCTGTCTCAAGCCAATATGCATAACGAACTCCCATTTCAAGTCGGGGTAATGCCCGCATAAAGTTAAAATCAAATGTTAGTTCAGCTCCAGTAGAGTAGTATTGTCTTTCGTTAAAATACGGTGTATACCCTGATTCGTCAATATCTGTAACTCCATAACCATAATCATAATACAATGCTGTTTTTATCCTCTGAATATATAGCCATGGTCCTAAACTTATATCCGGATATAATAGTGGCATTTCATAGTTAAAACGTAAAGAATAAAATCTTTCAAATGAAGCTCCCTCAACACCTCTTGGATAAGGCATGCGGTTTGGGAACCAATAATTATTGTTTCCGGGCACTAATTTATTATGCTGATATCCACCTAATATGTTAAATGAATGATGCTTAAATAATCCAGGTAAATACGCCTGACCTCTTACCGCAGTTAATCCTCCATCAAAATCACCACCGTATGGTGTTGAGTAATTTTCATATATGAAATAAGCACCCCACTTCGAATTTATATCACGCTTACTACGTTTTAATAAACTATAGAATGTTAGTTTAAACTCATTAGTGTATAGGTTTCCATTATTTAATATTCCCAAATAGGAACGATCTGAACCTGATTTTGTGCTTGTAAAATTTCTAATGTTAGTTACACCAATATAGTTCTTGACTTCAAGATTTGTATGCATCTTGCTACTCGTTAAGAGCCATGGAATTCTTATACCCGCTTTAACAGTGGTTTCATCCCAAGTCATTTTATCTGTATGTTCCACACCCAAAGTATCTTCATAAGGTATATTCGAATTGCGGAATGCGTAATCAACCTCAACATCAATAATCGGATAAAATCCCTGGTAGCTATACTTGCCCATCCATTTAAAGTTCATGTCAGTATCAACATGAAATCCCAAAAACAGGTCGCTGGTACTTAATACATTGGTTGAGTACAATCCTGCTTCTAACTCGTTGGGACTATCTGAAATAAACGGTCCCCAGCTATGAAATTTCATCAACTTTTTACGATACCTTGATTCTTCATACTTTTTCTCAGGAATAGTTTTAAATACATCGGGCTTATTTTCCATTTCTACCATGGGCTGGAAGAAATTAATGTTGGTGTTCTCAATACCATCTCTTTGAATCCAATTTTTAGGGTTCAGTTCAATAGACACCACATCAGTTCCCATTGATGTAAGGTTATTGTAGTACATGGTTTTACCATCTTTGCTAATAACCGGATTATATGCTCCATTCTTTGAAGAAACCACCTCGTAATCCTTGTCTGATCTTAAATCTCTTGCATAAATATTATCAATCCCTGTCCAACCCGAAACATAGAAAAGATAATCACCCCTTCTTACAGCATACGATATATGCTCTTCAGTAGGCTCTATCAGAACTACCTCTTCTCCTGTTTTTACTTCAATTTCCTTGATTTGTTTCGTGCCATTATTAATCTCTGAGACAATAAAACTAGCATTATCAGTCCAGATAGGATTTAAGTACTGACTACCTTTTGGTGCATCAAAAGACTTAATATAACTACCACTGTAAGCATTAAGAACAACCACTTTGTTCTTGTAGTCGGTTGTTTCTTCTACTGTAACAATTAGTTCCCTGTTAGGTGATAAGGATGCGGATGTATACCTGGTTTTTTCCGTAAGCTTATTTACCTCTTTGGTGGCCACATTATATGATTTAATCACAGAATAACTCTTTTGTCGCCAGCGTGCATCAAACTCATACTCATTCCAAACTACTTGTGCTCCTTCTACAGAAAGCATACCTGCATTATTCATTATACCAGGTACAAATCGTTTTGCCTCCGCACCTGTTTCAACATCTATCTCTACAAATTGTGTGTAATCACCCAATCCTGACTTCAAAACAAGGATATTTCCATTGTCCAGGATTTGAGGATAATCATAATTGGTAAATACCTTTCTTGAATGACTATTAATTTTTGTAAATGAAGTGAGTTTAATTTTTCCTAACTGACCCTCCCATTTTGTCTTAAGATCAGATGCCAAATCCTGATATGTTTCAGGCATTTTCTTACCCATATACTTCTTTTGAGCAAATGAAAAAGAAAATGGTATATAGGGTCGCGCCCATGCCCTTTCAGCTATATTCTCAACAGCCTCGAGTCCATATGTATTCTTAAGGTATGTGGCATAATGGTATCCGAATACCCAATGATTAGGAATGAAATCTTTATAGGATCCCAAGTACTGCTTATTATAATTGAATGAACCTTTTTCAAGTAGATTGGCCCTGAATACTGCACCAAACTGGGGAATTCGCCCCCTTCCGCTATTCGACAAAGCAGTCTCTACACCCACTGCATCTCCTTCCCAATACCACGAAGGCACTGCAGCATGAGATACAGCAGCCTGCGAAAATTCACCCAATACATTTCTTACGAAACCTGTGAAGCCTATCCTGCTTTTATCATACTGAACTATATGCCGGTATTCATGCAGGGCAAGTAAATCCAGCCAATCCAGGTTGCCCAGGAAATTGGCTCTTTGCGGACTCATTGTGAAAAATTCTGAACGCCTTGGGCCTACAGTTACAAAACCATTGGATACCGCAGTTTGATTCTGTAAAACTACCGGGAATCCTTTCTTTGGACTTACACCAAGACTAGCAGAGGCAGGTTCATAAATATGCTCCATGGTATTAGCCATACGCTGCCCTTGCTCACTAAATCCCTCAGGGTATATGATTTTAAAATGCGGCGTATTAATCTGGTACCATTTAATAGAGGGTGGCAGGTTTTCAAGCACCCTGGTAGTCTGAGCATAAATGCCTGTGTAGCTGGTTACAATCAGCAGTGTAATAAAAAGCCTCCTTACCATTAGCAAATAATTGATTAAACCTCTATCCCGTTTAACAAACCACTAATATCAGTTATTTGTTTCTATTTGAATAATAGTTTAGTTACGAAAACAGTATTATTTAGTAACAGGTACCAATTGTTGCTCGTGAAAGACGAATCGATAATTATAATGATTTCTTTAAATGCTTATTACCAGGCCCCTATAATAGCCCCAATTACTGTATAAGTAACCAGTTTATAGCCCGAATTAACTAAAAAGAGCAACAATTTATGCTGTTCGAATAATCCCAGTGTGCCAATTGATGGAATAACAAAGAAAATGGCCGTCATGGCGCCATACATAGCTCCCTGATGCAGTCCAATAGGTTCTCCAAAGAACATGGCCATTCCAAAAGAAATCATTACCCCCAGTACAAATGCCAGCCCAAATGTCTTACCCATATTGGCATTTTTAAGTTCTTCATCAGATAAGCCAATTGCTTTTTGCCATACTTTACCAAAGAGAAAAGGTGCATACCATAATGCTCCAATTGCAAAACTTGAGATAGCTGCTACCAGAACAGCCCAATAATTGATATTTGCTTCCATAGTATAGATTGTTTAATCCAGCAAGATACAAAATCCTATTAAAGACAAGATTTTATTACACAGAAAATTGAAACTGAAGTAAATACTATAGTTTTTTAACCTTGATAATATTCACAGGACAAGCCTCTGCCGCACTCATATTATCATCGTATTCTTCATCACCTACCTTAACCGTATAGAATCCTTTACGGTTTTCACCTCCAATCAAATTGCATTTCCCATCTTTTTTTGACATACGCCACCGGTAATCTGCAAACTCAACACAATAGTTGCAACCAATGCATTTATCACGTTGCTGGGTAATGATAACCATCAGGAGGGCTCGTATTTATAGATTTTATCAGAGGGCCTGACAACCTTGTCCAGGATAAAAGTAACATCATCACCTTTTACAGCTTCTTTTACATCTTTATCATCTACCCTCATGGCTTCCACCATCATCTCAATCACTCCGGTAGTTGGGCCGGTAATTAAAATCTCATCGCCTACATTCAGTGATTTCGTTTCGATCTTAAAATGAGCAACTTTTTGTTTAGGAAAGTAATGTACGCCCTTGCCCAGGTATGTTCTTTTCCTGGTTGCCTTAGACCCATGATCGTCTGTCCATTCTCCCAGTTTTTGGCCCAGGTAATAACCACTCCAAAAACCACGATTATATACTTTCTCTAGATTGGTCATCCAGTCCTTTACCTTCTCCTGAGAATATTCTTTATTATAATAGGCCTCTATTGCATCACTATAATTCTTAATAACAGTGGCCACATATTCCGGTGCTCTTGCTCGTCCTTCTATTTTAAGCACTTTAACACCTGTATCGATAACCTGGTCGAGGAAATCGATAGTACAGAGATCCTTGGGAGACATGATATACTCATTGTCTATTTCCAACTCATGGCCATCTTCAAGGTCAATGACTTTATAGGTTCTTCTGCAATTTTGCAAGCAAGCTCCCCTATTGGCCGATGAGTTATGTGTATGTAAGCTCAGGTAACATTTACCCGACACTGCCATACATAAGGCACCATGACCAAAAAGTTCAACCTGGATTAATTCACCTGAAGGCCCACGAACATCCTCCTTTTCAATGGCATCACAGATTTTCTTCACCTGTCTTAAGCTAAGTTCACGAGACATAACCATTACATCTGCAAAATGTGAATAGAACTTAACCGTTTCTATGTTGGTTATATTAAGCTGGGTAGAAATATGAACCTCCATACCTTGTGTACTGGCATAATTGATCACAGCCTGGTCAGAAGCAATAACCGCGGTAATACCTGCTTCTTTGGCCTGATCAACCAGTTTTTTGATAATACTAAGATCGTGATCGTAAATTATTGTGTTGAGTGTTAAGTAGGTTTTAACACCGTTTGTGCTACATCTATTGGCGATTTCAGGGAGATCATCAAGTGTGAAATTAATACTCGATTTAGCACGCATATTAAGCTGCTCAATACCGAAATATACAGAGTCTGCCCCACTGTCTATGGCTGCCTGCATTGACTCAAAGCTGCCTGCTGGCGCCATGAGCTCCAATTTACCTTCTCCTCTTCTATTCATCCTGCAAAAATATAGAGATTATTGAAATCAAGAATCAGATTTTGCTTCAAGATCGCGAATTGCAATCTTTGCTTCTTTGATTGAGCATTTATCATGATCAAACACCAGTCCTAAATCTTCAACAGGTTGACGCATAGATTCAAAATAAACATCATCTTTACCATCGCTGCTGTCGTGAACAACAATAAATTTTTTTGCACCATAATCTAATGCATCAGCTAAGATGCTGGAAACAAACCAGTTTCTGTCAGCTTCACTAACTAACCCAAGCTTGCGGACATCTGCCAGACAACCTGTACATCGATAGCTTTTAAAAATTTCCAGATTTCTGGTTAATGCTTCGCGATATTCTTCAGATGACACCTCTCTCTTCCATACCAGGGTCGAGACTTCATTCACCGCATCAAACCATACGGTAGCAGCATCAGATTCAAAATAAACTTGCTCAGAAATAGCTTCTAATTTGGGCAATGGATATGTTATTGTGAAAGTGGTACCCTCTCCAACAACGCTTTCTACATCAATTTTACCACCAACTGATTCTATCTGCTGTTTGGTTAGAAATAGACCTAATCCCTTTCCGTCTATATGGCTGTGAAAACGTTTATACATACCAAAAACCTGGTCTCGGTAACGGTCAAGATTAATACCAATACCATTATCCTTAAAGGTTATTATAGCATCCTTATCGCGCAAAAAACTTTTTACTTCTATAATGCTTCTTCTCTGAGGATCTCGGTATTTCAAGGCATTACTTAACAGATTGTACAGGATACTATTCATATATGACCGAACACAGTAAAACGGTTCATCTAAAAAGTCTGTTTTTATGGTGGCATCACAAGCTTCAATTCTATGCTCAAGCACTTTACTCACCTTTTCAAATTCATCTGCCAGAACCACATGCTCTTTTATCTGGTATAAATGATTACGAATATCAATTATTTTCCCCAAGTCAGTTAAGGTAGCATCTAGTGAATTAGCCGAATCCCTGATATGTTTAACTAAATCGTTTTTAGAATGTTCATCCGAGTCAATTTCAAGCAGATTGGTAAGTCCAAGTATGTTAGCTACCGGCCCCCTAACATTATGAGATACCGTATTTGAAAATTGTTGAAGCTCTGAATTATGACGAATAAGCTCATCGTTCGATTCTTTTAAGTGTTTCGTTTTTTGATCAACCACTGTAGATAGACTAGCATTAGTTTCATTGAGTTGTTGTATTAAAGCTTGTCTCTTTTCATAGTGAATATGGTTAGAGCGCTTAAAGAAAAACAAAATCGATACTATAAATGCAAAGCTAACAGCATAGTAAACGCCAGATATTTCGTATCCAGCCTTTGGAGCACCTAACAGGTTAGTATAACCTACACCAAACAATGCATGAATCTGATCATAAAAGGCAATTTGAATAGCTGATAGAATCAGTGTTATAAATATACAAGCCTTATCATTATAGGGAAATACAACAATTGGTATTATTGATATCCCTAAAAGGGTTGTTCTGGCATTAAAGAATGAATATTCCGTAATAATACTTACATCTAACTGCTTGGTTAGGATTGAAGCAAGCATAATTGTTACAGGTGCAAGTATCGCAATAAGCAATCTGGCTATTTTATGATAACCATAAGCCATTGGTATTAATGTTGCCAAAAATACAGGTGCCATAGAAAGCACAAATATTGTTGTGAAAACAAAGCCAAATTCTGAATACAGTGACAGCCCTATTAATAATATGGCCAGTGATATTATAATTGCCAGAGTTTTACTAAGCAATATCTGCCTTTCTTCGATCGGAAGAATGGTGTCTTTCTTGCCATTATCAACAAAAGACTCTAACATATTAATTCATAAAATCAGCTAATAGCAAGCCAAACTTAGTAAAAAATTGATTAAACTAACTGCCTAAAGCCTTCCAACTATATAATCATAGCTGCTCCAACTGTCTCATTAGTAGCCTCATCGATTAAAATCAAGCTACCAGTATCCCTGTTTCGTTCATATCGGTCAAATAGTATTGGCTTGGTTGATCTGATTTTTATCCTGGCAATATCATTCATGCCAATATTCTTGTCTTCTTCACACCTGTGGAGCGTATTAATATCAAGTTTATATCTTATCTCTTTTACAATACAGCGAGCATCATTGGAAGTATGCTTTATGGCATATTTACCATTCGGTTGAATTGGCTTCTCATTTAGCCAACTAATCATCAGGTCCAGATCCTGTTCTACAGTTGGCTGATTATTAGCACGAACGATCATATCACCACGGCTAATATCAATATCATCCTCAAGCGTAATGGTAACTGACATTGGTGCAAAAGCTTCTTCAATGGCTCCATTTAAAGTATGGATCTCTTTTACTTTTGAGGTATAACCTGAAGGCAACACTACTACATCATCTCCCGGTTTAAATATACCGCTGCTAATACGACCTGCATATCCTCTAAAATCATGATATTCTTTAGATTGAGGTCTGATAACTCCCTGTATTGGAAAGCGACAGTCGATATGATTGTGATCGCTTCCAATATGAATATTTTCAAGCATGTACAACAGTGTACCTCCTTCATACCAGTCCATTTTTTCTGATTTATCTACGATATTGTCTCCATACAGGGCACTTACGGGAACAAACCGAATATCGACTACATTAAGCTTAGATGCAAAAGCCTCTAAGTCTGATTTGATATTTTCATACACATCTTCGGCATAATCAACCAAATCCATTTTATTAACACAAAAAACGATATGCGGTATGCCCAATAATGTAGCAATTATTGTGTGCCTGTGTGTTTGCTCCTGAATACCAAGGCGAGCATCCACAAGGATAATGGCAAGGTTAGCTGTAGAAGCACCTGTTACCATATTTCTTGTATATTGAATATGCCCGGGGGTATCTGCTATGATAAACTTCCTTTTTGGAGTAGCAAAATACCTGTAGGCTACATCAATGGTTATACCCTGCTCTCTTTCTGCACGTAGACCATCGGTTAAAAGTGCCAGGTTTACGGTTTCATCCCCTTTACGCTTACTCGATTCTTCGATAGCTTCGTACTGATCTTCAAATATCGACTTGGAATCGTAGAGCAATCTACCAATCAGTGTACTCTTACCATCATCAACGCTTCCGGCTGTTGTAAACCGAAGCAGTTCCATGTCGAGATATCCTTTATCTACTTTTTCTGATGTCTCCATTTTCTTTAATTCTTTATATCTGATTGGTTAAAAATATCCTTCTTTTTTTCTGTCCTCCATGGCAGCTTCAGAGCGTTTATCATCTGCTCTTGTTCCTCTTTCGGTTGTCCTTGAGGCAGCTACTTCCTCTACAATATCTTCAAGAGAATCTGCTTTAGAGAAAACTGCTCCTGTACAGGTTGCATCACCTATTGTTCTAAATCTTACTATCTTCTTTTCAACCACTTCGGTATCCCTGCGTGGAATAAAGTCAGTTACTGCCATAACTACACCATCCCGCATAAAAACTTCTCTCTCATGTGAGAAATATAATGATGGCATATCGATATTCTCCATTAAAATATACTGCCATACATCCATCTCAGTCCAGTTTGATATCGGGAAGACCCTGAAATGCTCACCCATATGTTTTTTGCCATTAAATATATTCCATAGCTCCGGACGCTGGTTTTTTGGATCCCACTGGCCAAACTCATCACGATGTGAAAAGAATCTTTCTTTGGCTCTTGCTTTTTCCTCATCACGTCTGGCACCACCGATAACGGCATCAAATTTATTCTCTTCAATGGTGTCGAGTAGTGTTACAGTTTGCAATACATTTCGGCTGGCATTATAACCTGTCTCTTCAACCACCCTGCCCTTATCAATAGATTCCTGAACAGATCCGACAATAAGGTCGGCCCCAATTTTATTTACATAATAATCTCTGAAATCAATGGTTTCAGGGAAATTATGTCCTGTATCTATATGAACAAGTGGAAATGGGAGTTTTGCCGGTGAAAAAGCTTTCCTTGCCAGATGTGCCACTACCAGTGAATCTTTACCTCCTGAGAAAAGTAATCCTACCTTTTCAAACTGTGCTGCCACTTCACGTAGCACAAATATTGCTTCTGCTTCCAGCTCTTCAAGATGTGTTAAACTATACGTCTTTTGCATTATTTTTTATCTTGTTTATTACTGATTTAAATAATAAATCAACCGATTCTTCTATATTTAATTTTTCTGTGTCAATGCTTAAAAATGAATCTTCCGGCACTTCAAACGGTGCATCCAAACCTGTAAAATCCTTAATCTCCCCTCTCAGTGCTTTTTTATACAAACCTTTAACATCCCTTCTTGCACATTCATCAAATGAAGCTTCAACCATAACTTCCATAAAATCATCATGGCCAATTATATCTGCTGCCATTTTACGTATTGAAATAGTTGGGCTAACAAATGAACAAATGGTAACAATACCATTATCAAGGAATAACCTTGCCGTTTCGGCCACCCTGCGAATATTTTCTATCCTGTCTTCATCACTGAAACCAAGATTGTTATTCAATCCTGTTCTAAGATTATCTCCATCCAGAAGTTTAGTGTGAACACCATGTTCATACAATTTAAGCTCCAGGCCTTTTGCGATTGTACTTTTTCCGGAACCTGACAGACCGGTCATCCAAATAACCATAGCATCTTGGTTAAGGAGCTTTTCTTTAGCCTCTCTGTCTAAAATATTATCGAATATGGGATGGATATTATCTGCCATACTAAAAACCAACGCAAAGAAAACTACTATTAAGCAAATTTTCCTTATTATAAGTAAATAGTTCTCCCTCTTTCGACCCCTTAAACACTTTACCGCCAGCACCTTGCAAAATGGCCTGACCTGCTCCTGTATCCCATTCCATGGTTGGACCATGGCGATAATAAATATCTGCCTTGCCTTCTGCCACCATACAGAATTTCAGTGAGCTACCTACGGAGATACTATCTGTCACGTTATACTTTTCAAGAATTGTTTCTTCTTCAACAGAGGCATGCGACTTGCTACGTACTGCAATTCGGTTGGTTTTTGAATTATTTATTGAAATCCTGGTTTGGTTACCATCTTCAATTTTATAGGCTCCTGATTCATCAGCCCAATAGGTTATATCCTTAACCGGAACATAAATCACCCCCAAAACAGGCAAGCCATCCTTAATTAATGCAATGTTAACCGTAAACTCACCATTTCGGTTGATAAACTCTTTAGTGCCATCAAGGGGATCAACCAACCAGAAAGTCTTCCAGTCTTTTCTCGTTTCGTATGACTGCTGTTTTTCTTCTTCGGATAAAATTGGATAATCTACATCCAATTCCTTTAGCCCTTTTATAATAACATCGTTAGAAGCATGATCCGCTTTTGTTAATGGAGAGTCGTCAGACTTATATTCAACATGACCACTCAATGCAGGATCATTATAGATTTTTAATATCTCTGCTCCTGCAGACTTTGATAACTCAATAATCTTTTCAACCATCTTTTAAAAATAAAATGCAAAAATAGTTCACATACATCAAACACCAATGATATATATCATGGTGTATTATTATTAAACATTGAGACAAGTGCTTAAATATTCTCTTTAGTTAGCTTTCCGTCAATTAATCTCCAGATTTTTTCAGGATTCAAATCTTTAAGTGGTTCTGGTAAAATTTCCTGAGGTGCATTCTGGAAAGTAACCGGACGCATAAACCGTTTGATCGAATTAACTCCGACTGCCGTAAACCGACTGTCAGTAGTGGCAGGATACGGACCACCATGCGTCATGGAAGGGCACACCTCTACTCCGGTTGGGACACCATTGAAAATTATCCTTCCGGCTTTCTCACGAAGTTCTGTAACAATATCAACATAATCAGAAAAATCTTTATCCTCCCCATGAAGCGTTGTAGTAAGCTGACCTTGCAATGCAGAAACACTTTCTTTGAGCTCTTCTCCATTCTCACATTCTATGATCAGAGAGAATGGACCAAACACCTCCTCATGAAGGTTTGGGTTAGCTATAAATTCTTTTGCCATAGCTTTTGCCAGTATAGGCCACCCTTCTCCTTCTTTAACATTTTCATCAGCCTGGGAAATAAATTCTACGCCCAATTGCCTCGACATCTCCTTGGTCTTCTGCCTGTAGCTTGTGCTAATTCCATCATGAAGCATTGTAGCCGGTTGAGCTTCAGCAATCTTTGTGGAGAGTTTTTCTATAAAGTTATTCAATCCATTTCCTTTCATTCCTAATATCAAACCTGGATTGGTGCAAAACTGACCAACTCCAACCGTAATAGACCCGGCATAATAATCAGCAATACTCGAAGCTCTTAAGCGTAATGCTTCCGGAAGTAATATCGAAGGATTGATACTTCCCATCTCGGCAAAAACAGGAATTGGAAAATCGCGTTTGGCAGCAATGTCAAACAATGCCCGACCACCCGCAACAGAGCCTGTAAAACCTACAGCCCTGGTATGAGAATGTTCTACCAATGCTTTACCAATTATAAATCCACTATCGTATAAAAGAGAAAAAACACCATCCGGCATATTATTTTCTTTGGCGGCTTTTACAATGGCAGCACCTACCATGGCACTTGTTCCCGGATGCCCTGGGTGAGCTTTAACAACAATCGGGCAACCTGCAGCCAATGCAGCTGCGGTATCACCCCCTCCTACCGAGTATGCTAACGGAAAATTACTTGCCCCAAACACCACTACTGGTCCTAGCGGCACATTCATTTTTCTGAGATCAGGTTTAGGCACAGGAGCCCGATCAGGTATGGCAGTGTCTATGCTGGCTTCCACATATGATCCTTCCTGAATATATTTGGCAAACATTCGCAATTGGCCAGTTGTTCTTCCTCTTTCAGCAATTATCCTATCTTCAGCAAGACCAGTTTCTTCCGATGCTTTATTTACCAATACCTCCCCCAAAGCCTCTATCCCATCTGCAATTGCTTCGAGAAACCCTGCACGACTTTCATCACTTGTTAGTTTGTATTCGTGGAAAGCATTGTTAGCCTTCTGTAATGCCTGGTCTACATCTTCCTTTGTAGCAATATAGAATTTCTCATTAATGACTGAACTTGCAACCGGATTAACTCCCTGGATTGTCTTACCGGTTCCTTCAGATTCTTCAAAACCGATTATATTTCTGCTATTGAATATCATAATATAAAAATAGACTATAACCCTTGTTTAGCCGTATTAATTCTAATCGTAAAATAGCTTATCCAGTCAGATTTAAGCTTTAAAACTACATATATGTACTTTTTTAGCAAAAAAAGATAGTAACATAGCTTAAATTTGATATTTTAGTATTTATGAAAGCCCTCCCATTTAAAGTTCCGCATGGTAGCAAGACTTCAATAAAAGTGGATTATGATAAGATACCACACTTTTACAGTACTTATCACACCCACGAGGAATTACAATTAACAATGGTTATCAAAGGGCATGGGACAGCATATATTGGTGATAAGATTCTTCATTTTGATGAAGGGGATATCTATCTACTGGGCCAAAACCTACCACATGTTTTTAAAGACGACATGAAAGATGGTGATGCTGATATTGAATCTATTTCAATTTTCTTTTTGCCAACATTTTTGGGTGAGGGGTTTTTATCCCTGCCAGAGACCCGGTCAATAGCCAAACTAATTCTTCAAACAGGAAGAGGTATCAAGATCAATGATGATTTGCAGGAGGAAATTACCAGACTTATTTGGCTAATACAAAACTCTAATGGCTTAACCCGGCTTACTACTCTTGTGAAAATTTTGGAGCAAATAGCTCATGAGAGCAATATAACCCTGATAACCAGCCCTGGTTACCATAAACCAAAACGTTCGGTAGATGGTCAGAAGATCAACGATGTATTTGATTTCATGATGGCCAACTATAATAGAGAAATTAAACTTGAAGAAGTAGCAGATATTGCCCATATGAGTTCTACGGCCTTCTGCAGATATTTTAAACATCATACACGCAAAACTTATTCACGCTACCTGAATGAAATTCGAATTGGGCAAGCATGTAAATTATTAGTGGATAGAAGTTTTTCAGTTAGTGAGGTCTGTTATAAAAGTGGCTTTAATAATATCTCTAATTTCAATCGGCAGTTTAAAAAAATAACTGATTTTACCCCTTCCGAATACCAGAAACATCACCGATGAAATATCTTACATTTTTTCTAGTACTAATCTTCGCATGTGAAAATCAGAAAGAAGTTTTTGTAGAAATCAACAAACAAAACTCTGGCAAGGAGGTTAGCCTTAGAGGGCTTGATGTTGTTGACTCCAGCATTGCCTGGGCCAGTGGTGTTAGTGGAACCGTATTGAGAACAATAGATAAGGGAGAAACCTGGGAAGATGTATCTATTAATGAAGCGGATTCAATTGATTTTAGGGATATTGAAGCATTTTCTGCTACAAGTGCCATAGTTTTATCGGCCGGAAGCCCCGGTTTAATCTATAAAACTATAGATGGAGGTAAGAATTGGCAACTTGTTTACCAGGATTACAGAGAAAATATATTCTTCGATGCTATGGATTTCTGGGACAGAGATAATGGGATTGCATTTGGAGATGCCATTGAGGATAAAGTTGTAATTATTATTACTGATGATGGAGGAGATTCCTGGCACCAACTTACACAGGATGAAAATCCGGATGCCTTACCAAATGAAGGTGGCTTCGCTGCCAGTGGCACATGTATTACCGTTTATGGTGATTCGATGGCGTGGATTGCTTTAGGTACGCCAGAATCAAGAATTCTTTTTTCACCAGATCGAGGAAAAACATGGATTGTCCAGAATTCAAATCTGGCCCAGGAAGCACCGGGAGCAGGTGTATTCTCTCTTGCCTTTTCTTCCCCCGGTAATGGCATTGCCGTTGGTGGAAATTATGAAGCCCCCAATGATACTACCCGGGTACTTTCTATTACAGAAGATGGTGGCTCAACCTGGTTTTCGCAATCAAATACGGGCCTGAGTGGCTATAAATCGGCAGTAGAACATATACCAGAATCAGATTATTGGTTGAGTGCAGGTCCTTCCGGAGTGGATTTCTCTTCCAACAATGGTAAATCCTGGTCTATGGTTGATACTTGTGGCTACCACACTGTTGTAATGGCTAATGGCAATAGTGGTTGGCTTACAGGCGCCAATGGGAAAATTGGCAGGATTATAATAAATAAACACTAATTTTAGGTTACTTAATAACAGATAACAGTATTACTTTAAAAGACCAAATAGTCTTTTTTATTACCCTGAATCAATGATTTTGGTAATATTTTTTAATTACGCACGAATATGAGTTGGCTCGTTTTAAGATAGGGATAAAATGAGAAAGTATTTATCAATATACTTAAATAACGACTATGGTCTAATTCAGAAAACTTTTCTGGCCATTGCTCTCATCTCAATTATTGGACATCCTGTATACTATGTTATACTTACCTATAGCTTTGAGATGACAGATTCTCTCGTGATGCGTTCCATTACTTCAATACTTGCTTTTGGGTTGCTGTATTTTTCGCGTGAAACAAAACTTAAGGTTTGGCAAACATCATATTATGAAATTTTCTTGTCGATATCATTACCATTAATGTTTACCGTTCTGTTTATACAAAACAACTTTAGTTTATATTGGACATCGTCAATAATGTTTGCGGCACTTATTTTTGGCATCTTTATTAAACCTCTTAAGGCATTAATTTTATGGCCGGCAAGTATATTTTTATCTCTGATTCTGCTGAAGTATGTGTACAAAACTGATTTAGTTTTAGAAATACTAACTTATGTGTTGCATATTAATATTGTAGCTTATTTTTTAACATTTCTCGGTGGTATATTTCAAACAATATTTACTCGTTTCTACCTCCAGTCAGTTGAGATGAATGAAGAGATAATAAAACAGAATGAGATTCTTGTTGACCAAAAAGAGATTATTCAAAATCAAATTGAAGAGTTAGCTTCACTGAATGCAACCAAAGACAGGTTTTTCAGTATTATAGGACACGATTTAAAGAGCCCCCTAAATTCACTCATGGGCTTATCCGATCTTCTGTTACAAAGTAATAAGGATAAAGATATAGTCAGTAACGAAAAGTATATCAAACTAATTAATGACCTTTCTAAAAGAACCATACACCTTTTAGGAAATCTGTTATCATGGTCACAATCACAAGCAGGTAAAATCGAATTCCTTCAGAATAAAATTAATATCAGAGAATCTATAAACGAGGTAGTATTATACTGTAAAGCATCTGCACAAAATAAGAGCATTAACTTAACCAGCAGTACTGAAAATAATACATTGGTTCATGCTGACAAAAATATGTTAAATACAGTTCTTTTAAATCTTATTACAAATGCCATTAAGTTCACTGACAGGGAGGGATTCATAATAATTTCAACCAAGGACATAGATGATGATTTCATCGAAATTTCTGTGGAAGATACCGGAATCGGTGTTCCTGATGATATCGTTGATGATATATTCCGTCTGGATAAAAAGACCACAACCAAAGGAACAGATAGTGAACCCGGATCAGGACTTGGCCTGGTTCTTTGTAAAGAATTCGTTGACATGCACAAAGGAATAATCTGGGTAGAAAGTAAACCCGGAGAAGGAAGTAAATTTAAGTTCACAATCCCGCTCTGGAAAGATCAAATAAACTAACCTCTCCTTTCCCGTTCTTATAACATTCTATTTCTTTGGGTGGACCAATGTCATCTCATCAATAAGATGTGTTGCTCCAGCATACTTATCAATGATAAAAAGTACATACCTGAGATCAACCATAATATTACGGCATATTTCAGGATCGTAATTCATATCGCTCATGGTCCCTTCCCAAACCCGGTCAAAGTTTAGTCCGATAAGGTTTCCATTAGCATCTATAGCCGGGCTTCCTGAATTACCTCCCGTAGTGTGATTGGTACCGAGGAAACATACGGGGACCTTACCATTTTTATCAGCATACTGACCATAATCTTTCGATTCATATAGATCCAACAGCTTTTGAGGCACGTCAAATTCATAATCTCCCGGAACATATTTTTCAATAACACCATCCAGGTAGCTCACAGGGTTGTAGTACACTGCATCACGGGGAGAATAACCATGTACCTGTCCGTAAGTTACTCGCAACGTTCCATTGGCATCAGGGAAATAACGGGCATCAGGCAGCACCTCCATTAATGCTTTCATATAGCGCTTTTGTACTGCAGCAATAGCCATGGTTTTGTTCTTATGTTCAACATCAATTGAATTATAGTAATCTTCAATCATTGGTTTTGCATATACATAGGCAGGATCTTCATTAAGCTTTTTAATTACTTCTTTACCCTTGCCTTCCAGAAGCTCCAGTGCACTCTCCAGATTTGTGAACACAGTATTATCATAGATTGATAAGTCAACATTATCAGTGTAGAATGGTATTACATTTTCGAATACGCCTTTGTCTACATTTACATCATAATTCTTATGTATGGCAGTTAGTTGTTTTTTGAAGGTAGTAGTTGCACTCTTATATTTTTTAGATCCTTCATTAAATGCTTTCTCTACCTGATAAGCCCTGAAAGTCATTTGCATTAACTCATTATTTACATAAAACACTTCAATAAAATTTCTGCGTTTAATATTTACAGCCGAAAAGTCATTATAAAGTTTGTCAAACTCAGGAAGGATATCTCCATATTTTCCTTCCAATCCTTTCTCTTTCAAAGTTTTGGTAAAGGATGCCTCAAATGCCCTTCTGTTGGAAATTGCATTACTCTTCTCAATACCTAAGTTCTCCCCTATCCACTTCTTCCAGTAATTTGCAATACGAGCCTGCTTTGATGCATATTTAATTCTTACCTCATCACTTTTTTTCATCTCTGCATTAACTATCTTCAGTGCCGCCTCTCGAATGGCTATATTACTTGGATTATACTCCTTCGTAATATGTTCAATGGCCACAGCCGGCAGATATTCATTTGTGGTTCCCGGAAAACCAAACACCATAGTAAAATCGCCTTCTTCAACTCCATCAAGGGAAACAGGGAAGTAATGCTTTGGCTTAAATGGCACATTATCCTTGCTGTATTTGGCAGGACGGTTATTGGCATCAGCATAAATTCTGAATATTGAGAAGTCTCCCGTATGGCGTGGGAACACCCAATTATCTGTATCACTGCCAAACTTACCAATGCTTGTTGGTGGTGCACCAACCAATCTAACATCTTCGTATCGTTCTGTAACAAAAAGGAAGTACTGGTTTCCTTTGTAAAAAGCTTTCACCTTGGTATCCTGCCACTTTTCTTTTTTAACTCCCTTTTGAAGAGCATTAATGTTTTTATCTATTTGAGACTGCTTTTCTTTCTCAGTCATCGAGTCAGAAATACCAGCCAGCGCCTTTTCCGTAACATCTTCGATTCTTATAATAAACTCAGCATAGAGACCCTCATTAGGTAATTCTTCGTTCAAATTCATGGCCCAAAATCCATTCTTTAAATAATCATTCTCAAGCGATGAGTGAGACTGTATCTGGCTAAAACCACAGTGATGATTCGTTAACAATAACCCATTGGATGAAATAACTTCACTTGTACAACCTCCATTGAAATGTGCAATGGCATCTTTAATACTCGAATTATTAATGTCAAAGATGTCTTTGGCCGTTAAATTACTACCCAAAGATTTCATTTCTGATTCGTTCATTCCCTCCAGAAGCGAGGGAATCCACATACCCCCTTGTTGAGCATTTACCTGTAATGTAAGAAAAAGAAGAAGTGCGCTTAAAAGTCTCATAAATTAAAAATTGATTTTGGGTAAAGATAACTATATCTGACTCATAAATAGAATGCAAATCAGAAGAACGGTCAGGGAAAATAGAAACATAATTATGGTTGAAAAAATAAAATTGTAATCAATTAAAATTGTAATTTTAAGTAGCTGGTAAATCAGCTCGACATGAAAATATTTGTTATCGGAGGAACCGGTCTTACAGGGAGTTACTTGCTGCCAAAGCTTATTGAGCAACATGATGTTTATGCCCTCACCAGAAGTGAGAATAAGGTTAAAAAAATAAATAACCTTGGTGCTTTCGGGATCAATGGCGACATACGAGATATTCATTCTTTTTTGAATGAATTACCTGAGATAATAGATGTTATTGTACTGCTGGCCATGCCCAGTATAACTCCCGGGCGCAGAATGACTAAAAAACGTAAGGCTGAATTACGTAAAGAAACCAATGATTTTTTTCGGAACTCAATGGATCTTGCCGGTAAAATGGATATCCCTATTATTTTACCGGGAGGAACAAGCTACATGACAGTAGGTGATGAAATAGCTGATGAAACCTGGCCAACAAGAAGAGTTGGTCTTACCGAAATCGGCAGTGATACCGATACCATGGTTAAAAATGCTATTGAAAAGGGCAATCCAAAAATTGTTCAATTAATTTATGGTAAGATTTATGGTAATGGAGGGCTGTTTCGGTTTATGTACAACATGATGAAAAAAGGCAGGGCTAAAATTTTGGGGAAAGGAGATAATTATGTTCCTAATATCCATGCCGGTGATGCTGCTAATGCAATAGTAAAGGCAATAGAGATAATGCCAATTGGTGAGAAATTTATTATTGCTGACGACACTCCTGTAATGCAAAAAGATTTTACCATTCATATGGCAGAATTGATGCATAAAAAACGTCCCGGACATATTCCTGGTTTTATTTTCAGCTTAATATTAGGCAAGGATTTTTATGAGATTATCAAGATGAATTGCATCGTTTCCAATGTCAAAGCAAAGAGGATTTTAGGATGGCACCCTGAGTTTCCTTCCTATAAAGAGGGTCTGAAAAATGTATTGGCCGAAATGAAAGAAGGTAAGAATTATTTTGATGATTAACCTAACCTAGAATCCGCTTCATTAGTGACTTAACCACACCTTCATACTTCTTAACCATAAGAACCGAAGTTGGTGAATAACGGACCACTTTTTCAGGAATATCACCTACCAATATTTGTTTAAATAATGGTTCCCGCGTTGCTCCAATTACAACCAGGTCGTATTTCATGCTCTCTTTAGCTATCCCCCCTGCTATAGATTTTGATTCAATCAGTTGATCCTCGCTTATCACACTCCCTCCCTCCTTGGTAAGCGTTCTACTAATTCTTTCTTCACCGGCTGCCACTTCTTCACTGCTGGCATTTTCCGGTATAACATAACCTGCAGTTATTTTTGAATCATAGCTTTCAGCCACTATGCCAGCAACCTCACAAGCCAGTTTTGCATTAGGCCCGCCGGCAGTTGGCAGTAGGATTTTTTCAAACTTAATCTCATCTGATATTTTTAATACCATCAGGTCGCATGGTGCCATCCTGATTACCCTGTCTGCTGTTTCTCCAAATATCCTTCCCCTCGCATTAGTATAACCTTTCCATCCCATCACCAGCATATGGGCTTTGTGTTTCTTTATCCCCGCCAACATACCCTGTGCGGTGTTATGAGCAATAATTATATCTGTTGAAAATTCAATCTGCGCCTCTTTTGCAATCTTTCTTGCCTGGTTTAATGCCGGTTCTTTATGATGACTATATCGTAACCCTTCATGAATTGGCATTTGCCGTGGCACCTCAACCACACTGATTGCCACAATCCGTAATCCACGCTGACGTGCTACAGGAATTGTGAGATCAAGCAAAGTTTTTACATTGTCAGGATTATAAAGTGCAACAACAACCGATGGTTCAGCTTCTTCAACAGCAGTGGTTTTAGAAGGGAGTAACACCTGAGGCTCGATAACAGATGCTGTCTTTTCAAATACAGCATAATACAGCAATAATCCTATAGAAATCCAACCAATAGTTATATACCAGGCAATTGGCTGAAAGTTAAACTGATAAACAGCCAGGAAAATATTTAATGAAAATCCAAGAATTGGCAGAACAGGATAGAAAGGGATCTTATACTTTCTTGGTATCTCGGGATACTTTCTTCTCAGGACAATGGCCGACAGATTTACGAAAGCAAAAGTGAGCAGGAAAATCAAACTGGCAGCTGAGCCCACAGCCTCAATCGGCAGGGCAACTGCCATTCCAATAAGTATTACTCCTGTTACAATAATGGCTATATGAGGTGTCCTGCTCTTCTCGCTAATGGTAGCCATCTTTTTAGGCAACCAAAGATCACGCCCCATAGAAAAAGCTACCCTGGATGCAGCCATTACCGTTGCATTTAGAGCCGACATTGTAGATAGTAAACCACCAAATACAATAATAGCAACACCAAATGCAGGCATGAAGTCCTCTGCTGCCTTCACAATAGCTGTTTCCTTGTACTTACCCAGAAACTGCCAGGAAGGTTCATCAACCACATTTATCGCTGCCAGTGATACGTAGAGTATCAGTAAGTAGATCACCATGGTTATCCCCAATGAAATAAATGTAGCCTTAGGAATGTTTTTTTCAGGATCTTTGATTTCCTCTGCCACCGTAGCAATCAGGTCATATCCCTCGAAAGCTATAAAAGTTAATCCCATTGCCACCAGTACTCCTCCTAACCCATTGGGCAAAAAGGGTGTAAAACTCTCAGTAGTAGTTACCGGACTTTCAATTACTTGTGCCAGGCCAAAATAAATAAATACCCCAAGAATAACTATCTTGGATATGGTAAGCACATTCTCAGCCTTTCCGGTCACTTCTGTTCCACGCACATTAAGCCAAATAAAGGCAAGCCCCACAAATAAAGTGGTTAGCAATAACGCAGGATGCTCTCCTAGTACTCCATTAATAGCTCCTGTGAATTCAGGCATATATTTATGGAAGAATTCCCAAAAATAACCTGCAAAACCAAGAGCGTAGAGACTACAAGCTACCGTGTAAGCAAACCAAAGAAGCCATCCGCTGAGAAATCCCACCGCACCCGGAAATGCCATCCTTACAAATGAGTATCCTCCTCCTGCCCTGGGTATTGCCGATGCGAGTTCTGCATAAGCAAATGCTGTGAGTAAAGTAACAACCCCATTTAATGCAAAGGCCATTATTGAAGCTGGCCCAGCTTCACCAGCTGCAATCCCCGTCAGCACAAAAATACCTGCACCAATCATAGCCCCAACACCAATCATGGTAGCATCAAACAATCCCAAATCTCTTGCAAAAGTAGGACTACTACCTGAGGAATTATTATTGGAGTTATTGTTTTGAGACATGATTGGTTGTGCGTATCAGGGTATAATGTTAGGTAAAAAAATGGATATGATGGATATTTTTCCTACAACAGTTTTGTGTTAAGCTCGTGCTTCTCTTTTCTTTTTCTTTAATGAATTCTCCTGCGCAACCTCTCTGGCATGCTGCTCGCTTCCCAACATTATTGAAATCCAGGCAGTCCTGGGATTTTGATCCAGTATAATCTTAAATATCATCGTCAGTGGTACTGCTAAAAACATTCCAATGGTTCCCAGCATAAATCCCCAAAAGACCAATGATATAAATACAATCAAAGTAGAAAGCTGCATCTTTTGTCCCATCACCCTTGGTTCAACAACATTTCCTACCACCATATTAATAATACCATATCCTAGCATTGTCCAGCCGGCGTGAGCAGGACCTAATTGCACAAGGGCAAACAAAATGGTCGGTATTCCTGCAATTATTGATCCTATATTAGGAATATAATTAAGTAAAAATGCTATAAGCCCCCAGAGCAGTGCATAATCTACTCCAAAAATCAATAGCCATACCCAAATGAATAATCCTGTGGCTATGCTTATCAGCGTTTTAAGACCCAGATAGCTTCTAATACTCTCTATAATGGTTAAAGGCACATCCAGACTATTATGATAGCTGTCAGCGATAATCTCAGCTTTAAGCCTGATTGATGCTCTCTCCAGCAGGATAAAAACTACAATAAAGAATATGAGCATTGTGTTACCCATAAATGAACCAAAGTCTGACAAAACATTAGCTGTATAATTCATAACACTGCCCAGGTCAATAATTGATTCCCATTTCTCGGCAGATATGTTAATCCCTTTTTCATTAAGTGTATGAATTAGACCATCAAGAAGGCCTCTGAGCTTATTGGCATAATATGGGGCATCATTAGCAAAATCATTAATAGTATTTCCAATAACAGCACCAAAACCTGTGAAAATGGCAATAATTCCTATTAATACGATAATTACAGCCAATGTATGGTTAAGTCCTTTCTTATTTAGCCATAAAATAGGCTGAATGCAGATGATACTAATAAATAAAGAAAGTAGTATGGGAGTAATAATGGATGCAGCTGCCATAATCCCGGCCACCACCACCACAAACGATGCTAAAGAAAGCATTACTTTACCATGTGATATTTCTCTTCCTGTCTTCAATCTTTGTCTGCTTGGTAGTATAAAGATATCAGAAAAAACCGGTTCTGTGCAATAAAAAGTATACGTAGATTGTAATCATATTGTTAACAATCTTGCTCTTCAAATTGATGAAAATGATTAATTTGGTTAAATAATTGGCTTAGTCTAATTGTTATTCGTCTAAATATTCCAGATTGAACCTCTATATTAAAAATATGGTTTGCCACCGCTGCATTATGGCAGTTAAAAATGAGCTTGGCAGGTTAAGCATTGAACCAAAAAACATTGAACTAGGTGAAATTGACCTTGGAGAACTAGAACTTACACCTGAACAATTAAATCTTTTTTCTGAAAATATTTCTAAGCTTGGTTTTGAGTTAATCGATAATAAGAAAAGTCGAATTATTGACAAAATCAAAACTATTATAATTGAACAGGTACATTATTCAGGGAGTAGAGAATCGGTAAAATTATCTGTCCTGATAGCTGAATCTTTGCACTACGAATACAATTATTTAAGCAATTTATTTTCTTCTATTGAAGGAATAACAATCGAACAATTTCATATTCAGCAAAAAATTGAGAAAGTGAAAGAATTATTGGTCTATGATGAACTTACTCTAAGCGAAATCGCCATTCAACTCGATTATAGTAGTGTCGCATATTTAAGCAACCAATTTAAAAAGGTGACGGGCCTTACACCCAGTTATTTTAAACAACTTAAGGACAATAAACAGCGTAAACCACTTGATAATCTGTAAATCTTATAACTCATTCACAAAAAGCTATAACCTAACCGTCATCGCATTAGACTAGTTTTGCTATTAGAAAATAACAGATCGAAGCAATGCCAGACACTTCTATAAAAACAAGATTTCCCGTAACCGGTATGACTTGTGCCTCATGTTCATCAAGTGTCGAATCCATGCTTAATGCCCAGAATGGTGTAACCAAAGCCGAAGTAAACCTTGCTAACTCCACAGTTCTCATAAACTATGACACTAGCCTGGTAAAACCTGAAAATTTAAGAGATAGCATACAAGGTATTGGCTTCGATCTAATCATAGAAGAAGAAGATTCCATACCAGAAGTAGTTGAACAACTTCAAAAGGAATCTTATAAACTACTGCAGAAACAAACATTAGGAGCAGCATTATTTACGATCCCTGTAATGGTAATTGCCATGGGTTTCCCTACAATAGCTTATGCCAACCTGATAATGTCTGTTCTCACCTTGCCCGTTCTGGTAATATTTGGGAACAGGTTTTTTATCAATGCTTTTAAACAACTGCAGCATAAAAAGGCCAATATGGATACTCTTGTGGCTGTGAGCACAGGAGTTGCTTTTTTATTCAGTCTATTTAATAGTATTTATCCTGAATTCTGGATTAATAAAGGATTGGAATCCCATGTATATTATGAAGCTTCTGCTGCTATAATAACCTTTATTCTCATGGGGAAATTGCTGGAAGAAAAAGCAAAATCTAACACTTCTGTTGCCATTAAGAAACTAATGGGAATGCAACCTAAAACGGTAACGCGCATTCAAGAAAATGGTGGCGAGGAAATTGTCAATATTAAAGATGTAATATCCGGTGATATCTTAAGGGTAAAACCCGGAGAAAAAATTCCTGTAGATGGCATAATAACCGCAGAAACATCTTTCGTAGATGAAAGTATGATAACCGGTGAACCAATACCTGTTGAGAAATCTATGGGCGATAAAGTATTTGCAGGTACAGTTAATCAAAAAGGTAGTTTTATCTTCAAAGCTGAAAAGGTTGGAAAAGAAACACTCCTGGCTCAGATAATCAGGTTGGTACAGGAAGCCCAGGGAAGCAAGGCCCCGGTACAATCATTGGTAGATAAGATTGCAGGAGTTTTTGTGCCTGTTGTGCTTGGAATATCTCTACTAACATTTATTGTGTGGATGATCTTAGGTGGTGATGCAGCCTTCTCCAGGGCACTTATTACTTCTATTACGGTGCTGGTAATTGCATGCCCCTGTGCATTAGGATTGGCAACTCCTACAGCGATCATGGTAGGTATTGGCAAAGGCGCAGAACACAACATTCTAATAAAGGATGCGGAAAGCCTGGAACAGCTTAAGGAGATTGATTCTATTGTTTTTGATAAAACAGGCACCATAACTCAGGGTAGAGCTAAAGTAAATGATGTTATCTGGTTTGATAAAGCAAATACTGACAATAATATTGGAATTCTCCTTGCCATTGAGAAAAAATCTGAACATCCGCTGGCTGATGCGGTTATCGAGTATTTTACTAATAATAATTCCAATTGGGAAACTTGTGAGTTCGAAAGCCTTACAGGCAGAGGAGTTACAGCTTCTGTTGATAACGTGAATTATTATTTAGGAAATAAACAATTAGTTGAAGACAGGCAGATTCCTTTATCAACCCATATTGTTGAAAAGGCTAATGAGCTGGAATTAAATGCTAACACAGTGGTCTATTTTGCCAACTCATCTGAAGTTTTATGCTTGATATCCATTAATGATACCATTAAGGAAAGTACCCCGATAACCATTAAGCAACTCAGGCAGGCAGGATTAAACATTCATATGCTTACCGGAGATAACCAGCAAACAGCTGATGCAATTGCTAAAAAAGCAGGTATTGATAATAGTAAAGCATTGCTATTGCCTGATGAAAAAGCTAATTACATAAAGCAACTACAGTCTGAAGGCCAAAAAGTGGCAATGGTGGGTGATGGCATCAATGATACACAGGCGCTGGCACAGGCTAATGTTAGCATAGCCATGGGAAAAGGATCTGACATAGCAATAGATGTAGCTAAGGTAACTATCATTGGAGAAGACCTTTCAGCTATTCCTAAAGCACTTGCCCTCTCGGAGCAAACTGTAAAAACAATAAAACAGAATCTCTTCTGGGCATTTATCTACAATATAATTGGTATTCCGGTAGCCGCAGGGGTACTTTACAGTTTGAATGGGTTCCTGTTAAATCCAATGATTGCTGCAGCTGCGATGGCCTTCAGTTCTGTTTCTGTTGTATCCAACAGCTTAAGGTTAAGATGGCAACCTCTCAGGCTCCCAAAAAAGAAGAAAGACTATAAATCAATTATACCTATGGCAAATCAAACAAGGACCTTTCAATACAAGACCAATATTAATTGTAATGGCTGTATCTCTGCAGTGACCCCAAACCTGAACTCTATAACAGGTATTATTAAATGGGATGTAGATATAGAGAATCCTGATAAGATATTAACCGTTGAGACTGAAAATGTTGAATCTCAGCAAATTGAAGAAGCTATTAAATCATCAGGATACAACATAATAGCCATTAAGTAATAAGAATGTGTTAACCCTAACATAACTAATTAAACAAAAGTGCTTTTCAATTAGTTATCATCATTATTTATTGCTCGGGATGAATAATCCGGATTATGATGAGCTGTTTATCAATGAGTCCTGGTGATATTTTTCATTATTTTTCGTGATTTATATCATAGGAAAAATTTTGCATAACTCTTAAATTATACAACGAATTAACGTGTTTTAAGTTAGCTTTTTTAATGTTGCGCCATTGTTCGGAATTGGAGAACAATTACCAGGGAAAACCCTGGATTTTACGATGATTTCAAATCATTTAAGTATTATTTAAATTGATATAACTACTTAAATTTTAACAATAAGATTATAAAGTATATTATTTAAGGGTAAGAATCAATTAGCTATCAGGGGCTAAGTTGATTATTTAATGGCAGCTGTTCCGGGATGTGCAGTCTGATTTTCGTGCGTTAATTTTTTTGTTTTTATAGCGCATCCGGAATGGCTGCTCTTTTTGTATCTTATTTACTTTATCTCAATAGTATTTATTTCATTTGCATCCATGCATCAGGATGTACCAGCATATTACAACCAAACCCAAAATCATTATAAGAGATGGTGGCAGCTTGATAAAAGCATGGCGCTGCATTATGGATTGTGGTACAAAGACACAACCAACTTCACCGAAGCCCTGGAAAATACTAATAAACACCTGGCTTCACTTGCCAATATTGTAGCGGACCAAAAGGTACTGGATGCCGGTTGTGGCGTTGGAGGCTCAGCTATTTACCTTGCCAAAAACCATGGAGCCCATGTTACTGGTATTACCCTAAGTGATTTACAGGTTGAAACAGCCAAAACCAATGCTATAAAGCATAATGTAGGTGATAAAACTGAGTTTACAATTTGCGATTATGCCAATACTCATTTTAAAGATAACCAGTTTGACCTAATCTGGGCCTGCGAAAGCAGCTCTTCAGCACCAGATAAAGTGGCTTTTGCCAGGGAATGTTACAGGCTTTTAAAACCAGGAGGTAAACTGGTACTCTCAGATTTCTTCAGGACAGCAACTACAAATGAGAACAACTATTTACTTGATAAATGGGTAGAATTATGGGCCATGAGTTCATTAGTAACTAATCACTCCTTTGCCGGCACACTTGAGGAAGAAGGGTTTGAAATTAACAAAAACAACAATCTGACAAAAAATATCATAAAAACTGTAAAGAAAATGTACCTGAGCTATTTGTTTGGTGCCATTCCTGCCATTCTATATAATCTGGTATTAGGCGCCCGGAAATACTCAAAATATCACTATAAATCGGGCTTCTATCAATATAAATCACTAAAACAAGGACTTTGGGAATATAGAAGCCTGTTGGCAATTAAGCCAAAGCGTTAGACTCAAACTATTCAAAATATTACTGAACAATAACATTAAGCTGATTAAAAGGTTTGCCACTATACTACAACAAGTTAATTTTGTTAAAATTTTAAGGCATGATCCGCTCTATCTTTATAACCTCGGCTGAGCCCTACTCAGGTAAATCGTTAGTTACTTTAGGTGTATTTGAAGCAATTCTTAGAAAAACCCCTAATGTTACTTTTTTTAAGCCCATCATTAGGGAGCCTAAATACGAAGGCGACCTTGATAATAACATCGAACTTATCAGGCGGCGTTATAATCTTAATCAAAACCACCAGGAGTCATTTGCCTTTTACAGAAAAGATGCTCAGAACTTACTCGGAACAGGAAAAGAAGATGAATTTATAGATCAGCTTATCAGCAAATACAAGGCACTGGAAGAAAAAAGTGACTTTGTGGTCTGTGAAGGCTCTGATTATATTGGAGAAGGATCATTTTTTGAATTTGATATCAATGCCCTTATTGCAAAGCATCTTGGGCTACCTGTTATAATTATTGGCCAGGGAAAAGGGAGAGCTTTAGAGGAGATCTTTACTCCTGTTCAAATGGCTATTGAGGCTTTCCAGGATCAGGATACAACGATAATTGGCACCATTATTAACAGGGTAATGCCAGAACGGGTTGAATTAATCAAGGATGCCATGAAAAGTCTGCCCGAAGACTCAGAATTTCACTCCGTAATTCCAGCTAATACTATTCTTAGTAGTCCAACTTTACGAGAAGTGGCCATTCAGTTAAATGCTAAGGTTATCTTTGGAGGTGATAAACTGGACAACCTCGCACTTAGCTTTCAATCGGTAGCTATGATGCTGAATAACTATCTGACAGTGATGTTAGATGGTAGTGTAGCCATTACACCGGCTGACCGGATTGATATCATTATGGGAGCCATTGAGGCTAACAGATCAAAGAATTTCCCTCATATTTCCGGCATGATCCTTACAGGCGGATTTAACCTGCCTGAAACCGTCATGGATATGCTATCAGGCTTACCTAATATTTTCCCAATTCTTACTGTAGATACACTTACCTTCCAAACTTCACTCAATGCAGGCAACATTGTATCTACCATTACATCTGCCAGTGAGCGTAAGATCGACCTGGCACTTGCCCTCTTTGAAAAATATATAGATCTGGATGAGTTTAGTGATCGTATCCAGATCGATCAACCGATAACCATGACACCCAAGATGTTTATTTACAACTTGCAGAAGCTTGCCGGTCAGGATCGTAAGAGAATTGTTCTACCGGAAGGCGCTGATGATCGTGTACTAAGAGCGGTTGAAATCCTGCAGAAGAAGGATGTTGTAGATATGGTTGTGTTAGGCAATATAGTAGATATTAAAAATAGAGCTGGTGTTTTAGGTCTTGAAATTGATTTCGAAAAAACACCAATTATTGATCCTCATAATACAGATAAAATTGAAGTTTACGCAACTGAACTATATAATCTAAGGAAACATAAAGGAATGGCTATGGATATGGCCATCGACTGGATGCATGATGTCTCCTACTTTGGTACCATGATGGTACATCTTGGTGAAGCTGATGGCATGGTTTCGGGAGCTGCACATACAACACAACACACCATCCGCCCTGCACTTCAATTCATCAAAACAAAACCTGGTTATAATGTAGTTTCTTCAGTTTTCTTTATGTGCCTGGATGATCGAGTGGTTGCCTATGGTGATTGCGCTGTGAATCCTAATCCAACATCTGAAGAACTGGCAGAGATTGCCCTGGCATCTGCAGAGACCAGTGAGCAGTTTGGTATCCCGGCCAAAGTAGCCATGTTATCTTATTCTTCTGGTGATTCCGGAAAAGGCGAAGAGGTAGAAAAGGTGCGTAATGCTACAAAAATTGTAAAAGAAAAAATGCCTGAGCTTAAGATCGAAGGTCCTATTCAATATGATGCAGCCGTTGATGAAGGTGTTGCAAAGACAAAACTACCGGATTCAGAAGTAGCAGGTCAGGCCAGTGTGCTTGTATTCCCTGATCTGAATACAGGAAATAATACTTATAAAGCTGTTCAGCGTGAGACAGGTGCAATAGCTATTGGACCTGTATTGCAAGGACTTAATAAACCAGTGAATGACCTAAGCCGAGGTTGTTTGGTAGAAGATATTGTAAATACTGTGATAATTACTGCTATACAGGCACAAAACAACTAGAATTAAATGAAAACCTTAATTATAAATACTGGAAGTTCTTCCATCAAATACCAATTATTTCAAATGCCTGAAGGCGAAGTTCTATGCTCTGGCCTGATTGAAAAGATTGGTGAAGAGCAGGGACGAATTAAGCATAAGAAATTAACCGGTGGCTCCAAACAGGAGTTTAAAGACGAAGTGCCAATACTCAACCATCAAACCGGTATGACTAAGCTGGCCTCTCTTCTCACCGATGAGAATTTTGGAGTTATTGAAAATACTAATGAGGTTGAGTTAGTAGGGCACCGGGTGGTACACGGTGGCGAAGCTTTTTCAGCTACAACTGTTATTTCTGAAGAGGTTAAAAAAACACTGGATGAGCTTTCAAGTCTTGCTCCTTTACATAACCCACCTAATCTGATAGGGATCAGAATGGCTGAAAAGGTGTTTACCAATGCTACTCAAGTGGCCGTTTTTGATACTGCTTTTCATCAATCTATTCCGGAACATGCCTACAGATATGCTATACCGGAAGAACTCTACAGGGAGCACGGTATAAGAGTATATGGGTTTCATGGCACCTCTCACAAATATGTTTCTGAGAAAGCCGCTGAAATGATAGGCAGACCACTTCATGAACTAAACTTAATTTCAATTCATCTTGGTAATGGTGCCAGCATGGCTGCCATTAAAAATGGACAAAGTGTTGATACTTCTCTCGGAATGACTCCCCTACCAGGACTCGTGATGGGTACGAGAAGTGGCGATCTGGACCCTGCCATTATCTTTTATCTTCAGGAGCATCTTAGCCTTCCAATTCCTGAAATCAAGAATATCCTGAATAAAGAAAGTGGCATGAAAGGCCTTGCCGGAGATAACGACTTGAGAATAATATGTGATGATGCCAACGATGGTGACCCAAAAGCACAGCTGGCACTGGAGATTTATGCATACCGGATTAAAAAATACATTGGCTCTTATATGGCTGTTTTGGGCAAGGTTGATGCCCTTATTTTCACAGCCGGTGTTGGTGAGAATAGCCCTAAAATCAGAGAAATGTCAGTCTCCGGACTGGAGCAAATGGGAATAATCCTGCATAATGATAATAACCATCAAGGTGAAGGTGCTCGAGATATTGCATCACACGATTCACCAACAAGGGTGTTCGTAATCCCAACCAACGAGGAGCTGGAAATAGCCAACCAGTCGTATGCGTTAGTGAATTAGAGCAGGATGGTGTCTTAAGAATCAGTATCCTTTGTAGAGACAATAGTGGAGAGGAATGTCAGTTTTACATTCAATCACTTTGCCAGAACAAACTGGCTCACCTTAAATGATTTAATGCGGAATTTGACCCACGTAATATGTTTGCCACAATGAGGGTTCCTATTTTTTAAAGTTTTGTTCTCGATCGATTAAACCTTCTCTACTTTTAATCGTCTAAGGTTTCGTAGAAGCATTTATTACTACTAGTTAGACTCACAACCATGAAAATAAAACAAAGTATCGCAGTTAGTAAAGCGGGATTTATTTTTAACCCAACAACTGGTGATTCCTATACAGTCAATCAAATTGCAGCCGAAATTCTAGATTTAGCGAAAAAACATAACTCTCTAGAAAAAGTAAAAGAAGAAATATTAAAGACTTATGATGTTAATGAAAAAACATTAACTGAAGATCTTAATGATTTCTCATCGCACTTGCAACAATTAGGATTGACTGATAATGAATAAATATAAATTAACAATAGGTGTAACCGGCCTTAATGCAATAGATAGCCCCGGGCCAGGAGTCGGGGTAATCCGGTCACTTCGGGATTGTAAAGAATTCGACCTTAGAATCATAGGTTTGTCTTACGAAGCACTGGAGCCTGGTGTCTATATGCATGATCTTATAGACAAATCTTATCAGATTCCTTACCCAAGTGCAGGCAGCAAACAACTTCTTGACAGACTGAAATTTATACATGTAAAAGAATTTCTGGATGTAATAATACCAACCTTCGATGCAGAGCTTGCCAGTTTTATCAAGATCTCTCCCACCTTAGAAAGCTGGGGTGTCCATTGTTTCCTGCCAGGTATGGAACAGCTTAATGAACTTGATAAAATACATATTTATGACTTTGGTAAGGAACATGATTTTGATGTTCCCAAGACAACGTTCATAAGCTCAACCAGTCAAATCACTGATCTGGAAGACGACTTTGATTATCCAATGGTAGTAAA
>JBDLIU010000008.1:0-39177 GCA_039714715.1 Bacteroidota bacterium | reverse complement strand
AATGCCAGTCTTCCGGATGTGGAGGGGAATTCACTTTTGGAAGCCGGGGAAATTTATATTGTGCTAAATCCTTTCAACCTTATTAAAAACGATCATACTATAGAAAGGCTGGATATTGAAGAAGCTACCATAAGAATATTGTTTGATGAGCATAATAAAAGTAATTTCCAAAATCTCATAGAATCAACAGGGGAAGAAAGCGAAAACGACTCTTTGAGTAATCTTAGTCTGAATGCTATCTCCCTAACAAATGTACGGGTTGACTACATTAATTTGAGCTCAGGCATGGATACACGATGGCAGCTTGAGAAAGTTAAAGGGGAATTTCAACTGGTGGGTGAAAATTACATTGCCAGCGTAGAGGGAGGCCTTTCGTTATTGAGGTTTAATACTACAGACTGGCAGTCGGATACTTCACGTGACTTTGCGGTGGATTTGAGTTTTAGACTGGATGATAATACCAGGATTCTGACATTTGAAAATTCAAGTATAGACTATAGCGATGCGGAATTTAGCGTGACAGGCACCTATGCGTATCAGGATGATCCCGGGGTCGATATAGAGGTAAAGGGAGATAATCTCACATTTGGCCTTGTTTCAGACTTGTTATCAGATGACTATAAAGAGGCTATTGAAAAGTATAAGAGTACGGGAACCATAAACTTTACCAGTCAATTAAAAGGTGAGTTTAGGGAAGGTAAAAAGCCTGCCCTTAATGCGAAACTTGAGTTTATAGATGTAGATCTTAAAGATCAGCAATACCAGGCGAATATAGAGGATTTAAATGCCATCACTACACTGCAGATAACTAACCTGGCAGACATGAAAACAGGGTCATTCCAGGTAAAATCTGCCCAGGGTAGTCTGCAAAACGAGCCATTTAGTTTTACCATGGGAATTAAAGATTTTAATGATCCAACTTACACAGGACATTTCAATGCCACGATCACAACGGGTTGGTTATTGTCTGCCATCAAGTATCCTTACCATAAGTCTGCTGAAGGAAATATAAAGGTTGACCTAAGGTATTCAGGTAAACCCGGCAATGCCAATATATTTGATCATGGGAATACCAGGGGGATTTTTGAATTGAATGATGTTAGTTTCAACTGGTCAGATACCATATCTGTAGATAGAATTAGTGGTAAAATACTGGTTGATAAATATAATGTTGATATTCAAAATGTAGTATTAGAATGGCTTGAATCTAATGCTGTAATTAACGGAAGTATCCAGGGGTTGGGGGCAGCCAACAGGAAAGCTGATGAAAGTATTGTACTAAGATCTAATATTCGTTCGGGTATCCTGCATGTTGAAGATATTCTGGCTCTTATTGATAATTATTCATTTACAAAAAGCTCAGAGACAAAAAATGATATTGACCTTGAGCTTGTACTTAGCTGTCAGTTCGATGAACTTGAATTTCGAAGGTATCATGGAAAGCGTGTTACGGGCGATTTAATGTGGCAGGGCAGCGTACTTGAAGTGACGGACCTCAACGGACAGGGTATGGGAGGGATGGTTAATATCAATGGCCTGATAAAAGTAATACCTTCCAACAAAGATTATTATATAGAAGCAGAAGCTGTAACCGATGGGGTTCTGGTAGATAGTATGTTTTATGTATTTGAGAATTTCCAGCAGGACTGGATTGTTGATAATCATTTGAAAGGGCAGTTGTTTGCCGAGATCAGTACTTCAATGTATTTCGATAGCACATGGCGTTTTCGCAGGAAACTTTTGCAAGCTGAAGGCAAGTTAAAAGCCGTTGAGGGGGAATTAAATAATTTTGAACCCATAATGGAGCTATCGTCTTACATCGATGATAAAGAAGATAACCTTTCAAAATTGCGATTCTCAGATTTGGTAAACTATGTTTCTGTTAGAAACGATACCGTGTTTATCCCTGAAATGAGTATCCATACGAATGTAAGAAATATTGCACTGGGCGGTTACCATACATTAGATCAGCATATATATTACCAGTTAGTAGTTCCTGTAATCAACGAACGAGTTGATAAGGATGAGGTCTTTGGAGCAGTGAAAAAATCATCAAAAGGTGTTCCTAATTTATTGTTTGTGATTAAAGGTACAGCGGATGATTATAGTGTGAATTATGACCTCAAAAGAGCGACTGAAAACGTTCTTAATTTACTGGATATCACTAAGATATTTAAAAACAAGGAAGAGGAAAGTATCGATTCAACGTTCCTGGAAGATGAAGAATTTGATTGGGAAAATTGAACATTTCTAAGGTTTTTATATGATATATTGGTAACTTTCCGGTGTATAACAAAAAAGATCAAAAAATAATTTGACTTGTAATAATGATTCATTTACCTTTAGCACTATGAAAAAGTTGGCTATAGCATTAGCGTTGGCAGTTTTAGTTTTTGCATCATCATGTACTTCATATACATGCCCTACGTATTCTAAGGGTGAAATGAAGAAGACTGAACAACCTTCAGACGAAGATATTTAAGTAGAAAAACACATTAAAGTGTTAATCACAGGGTAGGTGTGAACGATAGTTCATGCCTTTTTTTGTAATTATTAAATCCGAAATAATTCATACTCATATTTGATTCTGCTGATTCTGTAATCTGGCTAATTAAAAGAATAAGCCTATTAAAACGGATAGATAGTTAAACTATTGGAATCAGGTTATTCCCAGCTTTATTTATTGGTTATATTTGATAGTAGAAATACTGTAATAGTATAGTTTTTAGCGAGGTTAAATCATTAGCAGATGTTGGCGATTTTTAAGACTTTTAAGGAGAACCGCTTGTTAGTATATATAACTACTACAGTACTTTCTTATGTTTCAATTCTCATTGTATACTATTTCCAATCAAGGTATGTGTCCGGGATATCTTTTTGGAGCATAGCTTTAATCGCCCCTTCCTTGTTGGCAATAATTTTTGGAGCAGCAATAGGAACTATTATTAATCAGTATTTCGAAAATGAAAAAAATAGAGATCTGAAACAATCACTCGAGGAGCAGAAAGTATTAAACCAAATATTAATTGAGTCAAAGGAAACTCATGAGCTGCTTAAATTCTTAGAAAAGGTTTTGGAAATAATCACTGCTGCCCCAATTACCAAAACGAAACCAGAAGCAGGAATTTTATTGAAGGGTCAGGATGGGAAATACAGAATTGCCAGTTGCATTAATTTTAAAAGTGAACTTCTAAAATGTGCTATTGAGGGTGTTGAATGTGGTGAGTGCCTTTGTGGCCTGGTAGCAGAAAAGCAGGAGTATATATTTGCCGGGTCTGATGATAAAAGACATACAGTTCAATATGAAGAGATGGAGGATCATGGGCATTATGTACTACCTATTATTCAAAAAAAAACCACTTTGGGTGTGCTTGCTTTTCATACTGAAATAGACCATAAGTTTAATAAACAAGAGCTTGAGTTTTTAAAATCTGTGGCAGATATTCTTGCCCTTGTAATAAACACCTATTTGAGTGAACAAAAAGAAAGAGAGAGCCAACTGGTTATTTCCAGTGCCAGGAGAATAGCAGGACTTGCCAGCTGGCAGATTCTCCTGCCATCCAGACAGACCTATTGGTCGGAGGAAATTTATATAATGTTAGGATACAAACCTGGTGAAGTAAAGCTGGACGTACAGTCCTTAAGCACCATGGTTCACCAGGATGATAGGGAGAAACTGAAAGAAGCTCTGGCCAAAGCAGAGGTTGGTTACCCTTTTGAGTTTGAAGTAAGAATGATTGCGAAGAATGGTCGACCCGTCTACGTAATAAATAAATGTACTCCTCATCAGGGAGTTGACGGGAAAATTAATAAGCTCTCAGGGACAGTATTTAATATTACAGAAATTCGGGAAAAGCAGGAAGCAATAATAAAACAAGAGGCCTTTATAGAAAGCATAGCCTCTGATGCACCATATGCCATGTATCTTCTGGATGTTGAAAATAATAAGGTGTTGTTTACCAACAGGGAATTCAATAAAAATGTAGACAATGAAATCCTTATGGAGTTTGAAAATAAGGGAATAGAAGTGCTGGAAAGGTTCTATCATCCTGAAGACCTTGTTTTATACAAAGATATTTGCCAGGAGGTATTGAAAGCGGATAAGGATTATTATCATATTATAGCACGCCAAGCCTATGATGGTAAAAATTATATGTGGATAAACCAACGTATAAAACCATTTGCAAAAAATGAAAGGGGGGAGGTAACCCAACTATTGTTTGTGTCGATTAATCTTGATAAACAAAAGAAAGCCGAAGAGCAGACCAGGGAGTTAAACCAGCAACTTATTACCCAGAACACTAAATTAAAGAAAATGAATAATGAGCTGGACAGGTTCATCTATAGTGTTTCGCATGACATAAGAGCTCCTTTAGCATCAATCATCGGGTTGGTTCATCTATATAAAACGGATAATGATTCCAGGGTGAAAGATCTTTATGTAGAACATATTGGCACCTCTATTTTTAAACTTGAAGAGTTTATTCATGAGGTGGTTGATTTTACCAGGAATTCCAAAACTCAACTTACACCCGTAAAAATTAAAATTTTAGATTATCTAAAAGGTTTGTATTCTCAACTTGAATATATAGACCCTACCAATAAAATATCATTTGAAGTAGACAGCAATGGTATAGAAGAGATCATAACAGATCAGGACAGGTTAGGTATTATCCTAAGAAATATTCTAAGCAATGCCATAAAATATTCTAGTCGTTCAGTAGATTCATTTATCAGGTGCGAAATAGAACAAGTTGACTCTAAAAATATCATTCGCATTAAGGATAATGGGATTGGCATTGAGGATTCTCAACTTGATAAAGTGTTTGATATGTTCCACAGGGCATCTGAGCTATCTCAAGGATCCGGACTGGGATTATATATAGCTAAGGAGACAGCTGAGAGGTTAGGTGGTAAACTAAAAATCTGGTCGAAATTTAGAGAAGGCACAGAACTTACTATAGAACTGCCCATTGCTGTAGCATAGAAATTTCGCAGCAAACTATTCTTACGCCTTCCCATTCTTCAGCACCTCCTCATAAAACGCTTCATATTGAGGTACAATCATTGACTGATCATATTTCCTAAGTTTCGCACATTTAGATATTTTATTTTTTGTATTATGTAATTGATTGGTAACCAACAGAGTAGATTTTATTGGTCTATTGTTTTGGGTGTCCTGCCACCTTTTACTACATTTAATTTAGATTTTGGCCCCAAAGGGGACATAATCCAATAGCCCGGGGCGTAAGCCCTGGGTTAGTCAAAACAATATAATGGTAGCACCACAGGTGCGTAATCGGAAAAATCAAATGCCACAATCTTTAGTAAAGAATTACATCCATATCACCTTTAGCACAAAAAATAGGCCCCATTCATTGATAAAAAAATAGAGGAAGAGCTATTCAGCTATTTGGGAGGAATATGCAAAAATCTGGAATCCAATCCCATCATTGTTGGTGGACATAGAAACCATGTTCATGTATTATGTTCATTGTCAAGAAAAATTGCCTTAATGAAACTTATTGAAGAAATAAAATCTCACTCTTCGAAGTGGATAAAAACCAAAGGGAAGCAATATCAAAAGTTTTATTGGCAAAGTGGGTATGGGGGATTTTCAATTCATGAGTCACAGATTAATTCAATAAAGGAATATATAAAGAAACAGGAAGAACATCATAAAACACTCTCATTTATGGATGAATACCGGGCTCTTCTTAATGAATTTAACATTGATTATGATGAACGATTTGTTTGGGATTGATGATTTCGCCCTCTTAGGGCTAAGATGTTAACTTACTCTTCACCCAGAGCTTATGCTCTGGGCTAATGATTTACGCACCCTTGGTGCTAAAAAACTATTTCAATAACTAATTCATTAGAACGGGTGTCCCATTGAGAAACACAGGAGATCGAGTTTGAAATCCATTCTTGACAAACATACTAAGTTATTAAGGTCTTACGCCTTCCCATTCTTCAGCACCTCCTCATAAAACGCCTCATATTGAGGTACAATCATTGACTGATCATATTTCTTAGCTCTTTCAAGCGCTGCTGCCTTGAACTTGGGAAGATTTTCATCCTGTAGCACCATAATAGAATGCTCTGCCATACTATCAACATCACCAATTGTGGCAACGCAGCCTGTTTCTCCATGAATATTCAGCTCAGGAATTCCACCAGCATCGGTTGATACCACCGGAACCTCACAGGCCATAGCCTCCAGGGCAGCTAATCCAAAGCTTTCTTTTTCAGAGGGCATCAGGAACAGATCAGCAACAGATAAAATTTCTTCTACTGCATCAAGCTTTCCAAGGAATCGCACATCTTCCGTAATGTCAAGATCCCGGCTAAGGTGCTCAATATTTTGTCTTTCCGGGCCATCGCCAACCAGTAACAGTTTGGCCGGCATCTTCTCAGTTATCTTTTTATATATCTTCAGAACATCATCCACACGCTTAACCTTTCTGAAATTAGAAGTATGGACAATTAACCTTTCTCCATTAGGACAAATAGCCGTTTTGAAATGATCTTTCTTTAGTTTGCTAAATCTTCTGAAATCAATAAAATTGGGGATTACCTTAATATCCCGCTTCACGTCAAAATGATTGTAAGTCCTTTCTTTCAGGTTTTCAGAAACGGCTGTTACTCCATTGGATGAGTTTATTGAGAAAGTAACCACTGGTTCATAGGTATCATCCTGGCCAACAAGGGTAATATCAGTACCGTGCAATGTGGTTACGAATGGTAGTTCAACACCTTTTGACTTTAATATCTGCTGTGCCATAAAAGCAGATGATGCATGCGGAATAGCATAGTGCACATGCAGTATGTCAAGTTTTTCATGGATGGCAGCATCAACAATTTTGCTGGCCAGTGCCATTTCGTAAGGAGGATATTTAAACAGAGGATAATTTTCAAATGTTACCTCATGGTAATACACATTCTCGTTAAAAAAATCTAACCGGGTAGGTTGAGCATAAGTGATAAAATGTACATGATGCCCATGTTCTCCAAGGGCTTTGCCTAACTCCGTTGCCACAACACCACTGCCTCCATAGGTTGGGTAACAAACAACTCCAATATTCATAGTTTAAGTTTTAATAATATTTAACATTTCAAATCTTTCAATCACCCCTTAATATCGCCTTGTATACCAGGTCATGTATTCTGGTACGTGTATTCATATCAATTAGTTTTGTGTTTTCTGCAGACGGATATACTCGGTTTGAAAGAAAAACAAATATCAGGTTTTCTTTTGGATCTGCCCATATGGCGGCACCGGTAAATCCTGAATGCCCGAATGTTTCTTCTGATGCAAGTTTAGAAACCGGGCCATTGTTACCATTGCCTGGCTTGTCCCATCCAAGTCCTCTGCGGTTATGATCGAAATGCCGCTTATTAAACTGTTGAATTGTTTCAGGCTTATAATATTGATGGTCATCATATGAACCATTATTAAGGTGCATTTGTAATACAATGGCAATATCTTTTGAGCTGCCAAACAGGCCTGCCTGCCCCGCAATTCCATCCATTAAAGCTGCATTACGGTCGTGAACATAGCCTCGAAGGAGTTCATTCCTTAACTGACTGTCAAACTCTGTAGGAGCAATGGTTATTTTTTTGTGATGTTCTAGTGGATTGTACATTAAACCAATTCCAAGTGGTTTATACAATTCTGTATTGAGAAACTCATCGAGTTTTCGATTAGTTCTTTCTTCGATAAGGTCTTTCAGAAAATAAAAACCAATATCACTATAAATGTACTGATCGTAAGAAAGTGTATCGAACCGGTCCTCAACCAGGTCTGAGTGAGCAGCCCAATATATTAGCGAATCCTTAACTGTTATATCTACCCATAAATTATCTTCTATTTGCACGGTATTATCTCTGGCAGAATCAAGTAATGGAAATATTTCTTTTACCTTCCTCCAAAAAGGCAAATAAGGATACAATCCTGCATGGTGTGCCAGTATTTCCCTGGTGGTGATATCATCCTTGTTAGTTCCCTGCAAATAATCCAGGTAAAATGAAAGTGGCTTATCCAGGTCTATAGAATCTTTTTCAGCAAGGTACATGATCCCCTGGGTGGTAGCCAGTACTTTGGTTAAAGAAGCAAGATCATAGATTGTGTTTTTTGTTACCGGTAGCAGGCTGTCGTAAGTTTGATAACCATAAGCTTTATCCAGGACTATTTTACTGTCTTTGGCAATTAGTATTTGGCATCCCGGTATGGCTTTTTGTTGAATGGCATCTTCAACAAGATCATCAATTCTTTCCAGGACTTTGGCATCCATCCCAACATTTGCAGGGACATCATAAAGAAGCCTATCTTTAGTCATTATCAATGATGGGCTATTGCTTTTTATTGAGAAAGACAGAAAAATTAAGACAATTATAAAAATGTGACCATTCAAGTGATTTATACTTATTAGGTTAATGAGAATAAATTCATAATTTTGTAGATGCCGTTAAGGTAATTCAATTTTTGAAGATGAAGTTACCCTCGATCATAAAAATTCCACATTATCAGCGATTCAACTACGAACCGCGTTACTACGATCCTGTAAAAGAGGATATAGAAGAACGAAGAAAAAAGGCCAGGAGACAATTAGAATCAGAAAAAAGAAGGAATGGGCAATCGAGGGCAAGACTTGAAGGGGCATTTACACGTAGGGCACATTATGAAGATAACTCTTCTTTTTTGCGCCTTATTGTAGGTGTGATATTGTTTAGTGGAGTAGTTGGATTCCTCTACTTTGGCAATATTGCTTTATATCTTACCGTAGCGGCAGTTTTTGTTTATCTAGTTTTAAAGAAAGTTGTGTTCAGGTAATCGGCATGCCCGATAAGATATTACTATTACCGGATTCTATTGCCAACCAGATTGCGGCTGGCGAAGTAGTTCAAAGACCCGCTTCTGTGGTTAAAGAACTGCTCGAAAATGCTATTGATGCCGGTGCAACCGAGATAACAGTTATCATTAAGGAGGCTGGCAAGCTGAGTGTTCAGGTAATTGATAATGGGGCAGGTATGTCAGAAACAGATGCTCGCTTGAGCTTTGAAAGACATGCCACTTCAAAAATCCGACAGGCAGAAGACCTCTTCCATATCAAAACCATGGGATTTCGAGGCGAAGCGCTTGCCTCACTAGCGGCAGTGGCCCAGGTGGAGATGAGCACAAGGCTGGCCGATGGCGAACTGGGCACTAAAATAAAGGTAGAAGCCTCAGAAGTAAAATCACAGGAACCTGATTCGTGTGCTGTAGGCACATCGATCTCAGTGAAAAACCTGTTTTACAATATCCCTGCCCGCAGGAACTTCCTGAAATCGAATGCTGTGGAAATGCGTCATATCACTGATGAGTTCACACGTGTTGCGCTGGCCAATCCCAGGGTGTCATTGAAGCTTTACCAGAATGATCTGGAATCATTTAATGTTCAGTCAGGGAAGTTAGGTCAACGGATCGTTTCATTGCTGGGAGCATCCTATAAGGAGCATATGGTTAAATGCAGGGAAGAAACAGAGCAGATTACCATTACAGGTTATACAGGCAAACCAGAATCAGCAAAAAAGACCCGTGGCGATCAGTTTTTCTTTGTAAATAACAGGTTTATTAAAAGTGGGTACCTGCATCATGCTGTGTTGAATGCCTATGAGGGGCTGCTGGCTCCTGAAACACATCCATTCTATGTGTTGTTTATCTCAATTGATCCCAAACATGTAGATGTAAATGTTCATCCTACTAAAACAGAAATAAAGTTCGATGATGAACGTACTGTATATGGTGTTATTCGGGCAGCTGTACGACAAGCCCTGGCTACCCATAATGTAATGCCGGCCATCGATTTTACATCGGATGTGAACTTTTCCCAGTTTAAAACTACAGAGACTAAAATAAGTGGATCTGATAGGGCGTACACCCAGTTTAAGAACGTGCCCAAAGATAAAAATCTGGAGCACTGGGAGTCGATGTACAAGGAACAGATTAAGCAATCGAAGCTTAATTTTGATGTAACCTCCGGAGAAGAAAATGAGGTTGATAAGCAGGCGTCTAATCTTAAAGAACTTTTACTATCACCTGATGATGGTTATTTTCAGTTAACCGGAAAATATATTGCAGCACCGGTTACATCGGGTTTATTACTTATAGACAAGGTTATCTCACATGAAAGAATCCTATATGAAAGATTTGTGGGAGAGTTGGCTAACAGGGTGGGGAGTACGCAGCAATCTATGTTCCCTGTAACCATAGAACTAAACCCTGGTGACTTTAATCTCGTAAAGGAACTAAGCGATGAAATTGGGGCACTGGGTTTTTTATTTGAAGAATTTGGGGGCACCAGCATTGTGATAAATGGAATGCCGGCAGGCTTATCGGCTGGCAATGAGAAAGAATTATTTGAAGGACTGATAGAACAATTTAAACAGAATAAAACAGAGCTTTCGATTTCGGTTCCGGATAACCTGGCCAGGGCCCTGGCAAGGAGATCAGCTATTAACGAGGGGCAGATATTGAGCAAGAAAGAATGTAAATCAATAGTTGACAATCTTTTTGATTGTGAAAACCCAAATTATGGTCCGTATGGCGGCAAGACTTTTTTTGTTTTAGATTTGAACCGGATTGAAAGCTTATTCAATTAGATACATATGTTTGCACGATTAACACCAATGGTCAAAAACCTGCTGCTGATAACAGTGGCGGCTTATCTAATCCCACTTATTTTAAACTGGGATGAGATTAATGCTTATATGGGACTTTGGCATATTTCATCACCCTTTTTTAAACCATACCAGTTTTTCACCTACATGTTTGCTCACGGTGGCTTGATGCACCTGGTGTTTAATATGTTTGGCTTGATTTTCCTGGCACCCATGCTGGAACGATTCTGGGGCCCAAAGAAATTTCTCGCATTTTACCTGATTACAGGTGTTGGGGCAGGTATTTTTTATGAAGGGGTTAAGTATACCCAAACTATTCCAATGGAAAACAGAATGGAGGAGTATATAGCTGATCCCAATCCTGACGATTTTGCACTGTTTATGTCTAAGTATGGCACAAGATACTGGGATGAAAACATGGATAGCTTTATTGATAATTATTACGAGAACGAAAATGAAGGTGTTGCACAAAGTGTTTCATACGTGCAACAAGTTTATGCCATGACTGTCAATGTACCAATGGTTGGTGCTTCCGGGGCGATTTATGGTATCCTTATGGCATTTGGACTGCTATTCCCCAATACACAATTAATGCTGCTATTCCCACCGATACCGATTAAGGCAAAATATTTTGTTTTAATTTTAGGGGGTATAGCCATATATTCGGAGTTTACCAGTCATGGAACAGATAATGTGGCACATTTAGCACACCTTGGAGGTATGCTATTTGCGTTTATTATGATAAGGATTTGGTCTAAAGGTAGAACAAACTTTTACTAGTGAATTATAACTAATGAGATACAGTCAGGGATACGGATCAATGGGCGGAGGCATGCGGGGAAGCAGCCTGCTGGATGAGTTTAAGAACGCATTCAACAGACCGGATAATGGATTGATCCAGATAATTCTGATTAATGTTGTATTCTTTGTTGTAATAAGATTATTGCACCTTTTCACAACAGGCAACCGTGACGTTTTTTATTTAATCACCAGTTATATCTACTTGCCTGCATCAATAAATGAAGCACTTACAAGGCCCTGGACAATCTTTACTTATTTTTTCGCTCATTTTGGGGTGCTCCATATCCTTTTTAACATGCTGTTTCTTTTTTGGTTTGGAAAGATCATAAAGGAATTTCTGGGGGGTGGTAAAGTAATTAGTCTTTATGTACTGGGAGGTCTGGCAGGAGGTCTGCTTTTCTTGTTAATATATAACCTGGTTCCATATTTTTCTGACAGGTTAGATCACCCGATGCTTGGGGCATCTGCAGGCGTATTTGCCGTAGTAGTTGGTGCCGCCACCTTTATGCCCAACTATACTATATTCCTGTTGTTCCTGGGACCAGTCAGGATTAAATACATAGCATTATTTTATGTCTTTTTATCGGTTGTTCAGAGTACAGGGCCTAATGCTGGTGGTAATATTGCTCATCTTGGAGGTGCAATTCTCGGCTTTGTATTTATTAAACAGCTGCAACATGGGAAAGATTGGGGCAAGGGGATTCATTGGTTGTTATCATTTTTTAAAAGCTTCTTTAGAAGCCAACCTAAAGTAAAAGTTTCTTATCGTAAAGAGAGCAAAAAGAAAACGACTTCCAGAACCAGTACAGGTACAACAAAGAAGGAAACTGCCAGCCAGGAGGAGATTGATGCTATCCTGGATAAAATATCACATTCAGGCTATGAAAGCCTCACCAAGGATGAAAAGCAGAAGCTTTTTAATGCGAGCAAACGCTAATGTGTAAGCTCCAACAATCAAATTCCTAAATCCAAATAAGCTCCAAATAACAAGACCCAAATCTCAAAAGCTCCAAAGGAGCGAAAGGTTTTGCCTCGGGTGAAGCCCGGGGGATTAAATCAGAAAATGAAAAGAGTGCTGTAAGTGCGACATTAGACTAAGTATTAAATTGAAATAATGTAAAACCAATCATTGCTAATCAGGGGAATACGCTTTGCCTCTCTACGTCTTGGTAGGGCTCCCTTGATTATTCGGATAACTCAATGCGCGGGGATGTCCACGAGTGGTGCGGTCCATTTGTAGCTTATATATGGCTCTTATGAAAAGTCGTCTCTAGCTAATAGAATGGATGAAAGAATGGATTTTTCTTCGCGGAAAATGGACATTACTCGTGGCGCCTTTTCTTTTGCTTCGTTTTCTTTGGGCGAACAAAGAAAATGAAGAAGCAACTTGCAAACTCCGAAAATGCTCGGTATTGACCGATAATGAGGTTCGAGGCACCTAAACAAAATTATCAAACAGCCTTTTTAGTGATTATGAAGGGTTTTAATCATATTTTGAATCCCTTGGTAAGAAAACAATTAACTATCCAGATACTTCTCAATATACTTGAGCAACTCATCACGCCCAAGTTTATTAACAGCTGATGTTTGAATCATAAGGGGTAGTTCTTCCCAATCCTGAAGCATGGTTTTTTTAAATCGGGCCACCGACTGCTGAGCTTTTTGTTTGCTGAGCTTATCAGTTTTTGTGAAAACTATTATAAAAGGCAGACCGTTTTCACCCATCCAGTTGATAAACTCCATATCTATTTTTTGAGGTTCCAGTCGGATATCTATGAGAACACAGATACTGATGAGGTTCTCCCTGTTCAGGAGGTAGCCGGTAATAATTTTTTCAAACTGGCTTCTGCTTGTCTTGCTTACTTTTGCCCAACCATAACCAGGCAAGTCAACAAGATACCATTTGGTATTGATCCTGAAATGATTAATTAATTGAGTCTTTCCGGGCTTCCCTGATGTCTTTGCTAACCCTTTGCGCTCAACCATCATGTTAATAAGAGACGATTTCCCAACATTCGAACGGCCAATGAAAGCAAATTCAGGAATCTTATCCTTAGGGCACTTCTTGTAATCCGAATTACTTACTACAAATTCAGCTTTTTTGATCTTCACAACGTATAGATTATGAATCTAATAATAGTTATATTTTATGCGATTCTAATAGCAAAATAACGGATAATTGCTTAGTATTGATCAATATTATTGTATTTAATATACTGTATCCTTAACTAAAGACCATTTAGATGCTTAAGAAATTAATGCTTAAATATTTTTCTGCGGGTCTGATCGTGTTGTCGTTTAGCTTTTTTACTAATCCTTCATTTGGGCAAGATAATAGTGAAACAGCAAGACAAATGGTTGAAATGGGGGACGAAATTCTTAATCAGACGTTAGCTGTGCTAGAAGCGCGATACATTTATATGTCAGCAGTAAATCTGGATGAAAATAATATACGGGCTAACTATATGGCGGGTGCCACTACGCTGATGTCTATTGACAAAGGCGAAGCAACAAAATACTTCCTGAAGGTTTACGAGTTGGATCCTGAATACAGCTTCGATATTCTTTACAAGATTGGCCAGGCATATCATTATGATTATAAGTTTGATGATGCCATGGAATACTACAATCGGTATAAGCAAAAGCTGGCCGGTGTTAAGGAAATACCGGGGAATGAATTCGGTACTCTTGATGAGGCTGAAAGAAAGCTCTATGAATGTGAGCAGGGTAAAATAATGGTTGAATTCCCGGAAGAAGTAGATATTATAAATGTTGGGCCTGAAATTAATTCTTCAAGCGATGATTATGCACCTGTGGTAAGCCAAAATGAAGACATGTTAATCTTTACCTCGCGTAGGAAAGATGATAATCTCAATCCGGATGTGTCAGAAGATAACTTTCCATTTGAAGATATCTTTTTCAGTACGAAGAATGGCGAATCCTGGGTAACGGCTAATAATATTGGACAGCCTATAAACACATTGTATCATGATTCGAATGTGGGACTTTCGAAGGATGGTACTAGTTTATTTATCTACAAAGATGATAATGGCGGGGACATTTTTATGGCTAACCGTAATGCCGGTTCATGGACAGATGCAGAGCCAATGGGCAAACCAATTAACACTGAATTTGCTGAAACCACTGTTTCTCTTACGCCAGACGGCCAAACCCTCTTTTTTGCCAGTGACCGAAAAGGAGGAAAAGGAGGCTTGGATATTTGGATAACACAAAAAAACAAGAAAGGTACCTGGGGCAAGCCTGAGAATCTTGGCGATGAGATTAATACACCTTATGATGAAGATGGACCTTTTATAGGATATGATGGTAAAACACTCTATTTCAGTAGTGCCGGAGGTGAAGGAATGGGAGGTTATGACATTTATCGTGTAGCTTATGATAGCTTATCGGAAGCATGGGGTGCCCCCGAAAATATGGGTTATCCGATCAACACCCCGGATGATGATATTTATTTCGCTCCTACGAAGGATGGGAGAAGTGCTTATTATTCTTCGGTTAGAGAAGATGGATTTGGATTTTTAGATATTTATATGTTGTCAATTCCTGAGGTTCTGCAGCATCAGGAACAACCACCTAAAGTTGAGGTTGTTTTAAATGTCCTTGTTTATGATGAGAACAATACCCCTATGGATGCTACCATCAAGATGACTGATAACACAGGTGCTAGCAGCTCGCTTCAATGGAAAGCTACCGGGCAATATAGTTTTACTACCATGGATAAGGAAGGTAAATCCTACCAGCTAGCTGTAAGTAAGTATGGTTATGATTCGCAAGGTATTAGTGTTACACTGCCGGCAGCAGTAGGGGAGTCGTCTTCTATTGCACGAGAATTGTTTTTAAAGAAAACACCGCCACCACCAGTAGTTGAGAAACCTGTTGTAAGAAGAACACCTTCTAAAAAATTGCGTAACGTTTATTTCAATTATAACAAGTCTAATCTCAGACCGGAATACCAGGAGATGGTGAACAAAGCGGTGGCTTACCTTAATTCTAACCCACAAAAAAGCATACTGTTGGTAGGGCATTCAGATCTTATTGGTTCGGAGCGATATAATACCAAACTATCCCTTCAAAGAGCCGAGACTGTTAAGAAAGCTCTTGTGGCTAATGGGGTAAAAGCATCCAGGATTAATACCAAAGGTGAGGGCTCAACCAAACCATTGGCAAGTAACCACCAGGAAAAAGAGGGGAGAGAATTAAACCGAAGAGTAGAATTCAAGACACAATAGTATCTGTCATCTTTATTTCGTTTTAACTAAATTTAAAAGACCTTTGAGGCTTAATACTGTTTTATGCCTGTAGTTCCCTATAAAGAAGATAATAAATCAAAGAAAGAACAGGTGGCTGAAATGTTTAATAACATCAGTCATCGATATGATTTTCTTAACCATACATTAAGCCTGGGAATAGACGTGCTTTGGCGAAAAAAAGCAATTCGCTTATTAAAACCATTTGAGCCAAAGCAGTTCCTGGATATTGCTACAGGTACAGGTGATTTTGCTGTTGAGGCATCCCGTATTAACCCAGACAGGATTGTAGGCGTTGATATTTCAGAAGGAATGCTGGAAGTGGGAAGAAAGAAAATGAAGGCAAAAGGTTTGGACAACCTGGTGGAAATGAAACTGGGAGATTCAGAAAATCTTGAGTTTAATGATAATATTTTTGATGTTGTTACCGTTGCTTTTGGTGTAAGGAACTATGAAAACCTTGAAAAAGGATTGGCGGAAATGTATAGGGTAACAAAAAAAGGAGGTCATGTAATGATTATAGAATTTTCAAAACCTTCAAAATTCCCGGTAAGGCAATTGTATAATTTCTATTTTAAAACTATTTTGCCAAGGATTGGGAAAGCCGTATCAAAGGATACTGCAGCATATCAGTATTTACCTGATTCTGTAGCAGCATTCCCTGATGGCCAGAATTTTCTGGAAATATTAAAAAAAGTAGGGTATAAGGAAGAAAAGTGGATTCCTTTAACATTTGGAATAAGTTCGATCTATTGGGCAAGAAAATAATCATATTACTATTAGTTTTCTTTACGGGTGCAAAGTTGTATGCACAAGTAGTTGAAGAGGTGTTTAATCCTCGTTATGATGAGCGAAAAACAGTCACCTATGGATTTTCTTTAGCAGTCCATTCTGCATCATATACACTTAAATATTCGGACTATTTTGTTTCGCCTGATATGGATAGTGTTCATTCCATATTACCAAGAAAGAGCCCCGGTTTTAAGCTTGGATTTATTGTGAATTTTAAGCTGGCGCAGTTTCTGGATGTCAGGGTAACACCAACGGTTGCCTTTTCTGAGTACAAGCTGGAGTATAATTATGTGGGAGGAGAGCAATATGTTGAACTGGTAGAAAGCACAGGCGTTGAGTTTCCGTTATTGCTTAAATATAAATCTCAGCGAAGGAACAATACCCGAATGTATATTATTGGGGGCATTACACCAGTAATAGAGGCATCGGGCAGAAGCAACCTTGAAGAAGATATGGGTAGACTGCAGGTTGATAAGTGGAATACCCAGGTCGAGTTGGGTTTTGGCTTCGATCTCTATTACCCGTTGTTTAAATTTTCTCCTGAGATAAGGTTTGCTTATGGTTTAACTGATGTGCTTGGCCCTACAATAAATAATAAAAGTATTGGTTTAGATCAGTTAAAAACTAAAAGTCTTACCTTGTATTTTCATTTTCAATAAATTGTTGAATTACCTTTTTTACCTGGATTTCCTATGAAAACAGCATTAGTAACAGGCGCTACTTCGGGAATTGGAGAAGCTATTGCGATAGAATTAGCCAATAACAATTACAATCTGATAATTTGTGGAAGAAGAGAAGAGCAATTAAAAAAGCTGCAGACTGAATTATCAAAGCAGGTTGATGTACAATACCTGGTTTTTGATGTAAGGGATAAAAGCAGTGTTTTTGAAGCACTAACTCCAATTGTTGAATCAACAAAAATTGATGTATTAATAAATAATGCAGGTAATGCACATGGCATGGCTCCAATTCAGGATGGTGATATCGATGATTGGGATGCCATGATTGACGGAAATGTAAAAGGCTTGCTTTACGTTAGTAAGGTTTTAACTCCTCAAATGGTGGAAAGAAAAACAGGTCATATTATCAATATTGGTTCAATTGCAGGCAAAGAAGTTTATCCGAATGGAAATGTATATTGTGCTTCAAAACATGCAGTGGATGCCATCAATAATGGGATGCGAATGGATCTAAACCAGTATGGTGTGAAGGTTAGCCAAATAAGTCCCGGTCTTGTAGAGACAGAGTTTTCTAAAGTAAGGTTTAAAGGGGATGAGAATAAGGCCGCTACCGTCTATAAGGGAATGGATGCTTTACAAGCAAAAGATATTGCTGACATCGCCATGTTCATGATCAGCAGGCCGGATCATGTAAATCTTAGTGACGTAATTGTTCTTCCTAAAGCCCAGGCTAGTTCTACAATGGTAAAAAGAGAGGAATAGGAAATACTATCCTAATCTTTTAAACCCTATTGTGCTGCCACCACAATATTGTTCAGATTCCTGGAATGTGTAAGTAATATAATAGATACCTGTTGCCGTACAGGGGTAAGCAATAGCTTTAACTACTTCTCCATTAACCAGGCTGGTAGCCACTTTATTACGGTATTTATCATATATGGTAACTACTACTCCATCAGGGGTGTCTTCACCACCACAAACATTAATTAAGTACTTAGTGCCTTTTGTAAATACGTACGAATACTCAATTTTCGTTTTTGTACCACCCTTCCCGTCAACCTCAAAACTTTTAATTAACGTATACCCAGATTCGGGACTTGGAGCACATTTAGTTATTTTACTGGAAGCATCACACTGTGCGTAAGCGTATGCAACTGAAAAACTTAAAAATGTTATAGAAAATATTAATCTTTTCATATTTACAAATTTAGACATCTTTTTTTATTAGGGAGAATTGTTAGCTTATTATCTTGTTACGAATCTCCTCAACAACTTCAGAGATTTTTACGATATCTTCATCGGTTATTTCAACCTGACTGGTACTGGTGCTTTCAATTTCTAAAACACCATCTACAACTTTTGAAGTAGACTCCTCATATTTATAAGTAATATGTACATTTTCATAGGCATGTTCCAGCCTTTTAATGTCTGTCAATAAACCGGCAATTTGTTCATCATGCTCACTATAAATTGCCAACACAATAGCGATATTGTCAAGCACAATTTTTTGTTCTCCAATTCGCTCACGTAAGTCATCATTTTTCATACGTGTTTCAAGAACCTGGTTTGTAATGTGAAGTGACTCGATCCATCCTCCCGTAAGGATTAATGCGCTAAGGCTGGCATTGTTTTGATCAATAAAGTGATTGTTAATTTTATCAAAATTCTGGTTAGTTATCATAAGTAGCGAATCGAGGTTACTGCCACTATCTGTAAGTCTCTTAAGCGTCTGAAAATCGAGGTACTGACCAATATTCAAATCATCAGCTAATTTACCTACTACATTTAGGTAGCCAAGGCCATCCTGAATTTGTGTGTAAAGGTTGGTATAACCCAGATCTGTACCATACACCCCAAAATTGAGGGCCTTTTTAAAACTCGAGTTATAGTTTTCATAATTATCTGTATCATTCAGATAGTCTACACTGTACTCAATACCTGTTTCCTGTACATGTGACGATAACTCAATAGGATGAGGAATGCTGGCAAGAATAGATTCGATATTCTCAGCAGAAATTGAGATTGCCGCCAAATCCAATTCTTCTCCTTCAAGAGTCTTTTCCACTTCAGCAAGATCCGGCTTTTTGTTGCCACCACAAGCTAATAACAAGAATGCCAGTAGAGTAATAAAAATTGATGATTTCATAATTAAATAGTTAGCTGAACATGTTTATTAATGAGTCAATATAGTTATTATTTTTCTTTCTCAACGCTTAAAAATCTTAATATTGACAATTTTCTCCAATACATCATAATACAAAGTGAAGTAAAGCATGATTGTCATAAACCAAATTACACTTACATTGAACCAGAAAGTATCTATAGTCAATCCAAGGAAATGCTTATTGGGGGCATACATATGCGCCCTGTAATTAAATGGATTAGCAGGTTTTTGTGGGTCAAAGAATATTAAATCTATTTTTCGAACAAACCGGTTTTCTTTTTCCAGAATACGATCCTTAACATTTGAATTCCTCACTAAAGTTTCCAGGTTTTCATTGAAATATAATTTCTTAAATGTGGTGGCATCGTAATCGTACTTATCAGAATTTTCTAAAAGCCCAATAATATTATCCCTCTTCTTTTGTGCTTTTAAACTCACCTCCATGTAATGCTTTTCAATGTCACTGATATAAGTGTGGAGCATTAATAAGAGTTTAGGTGTTATGTTTTCCTTAACAAACAGGCTGTCAATATTAACTGAAGACAGAGTCCCTTTAAAAGGCTCTGCTTTAATTTCATTTCTGATAGTAACGAAAGCATCGTCAACACTGCTAGCTACTGAAGGGTCTTTGTTTAGAAAGTTTCTGGCAATGTAGTTTGTCCGGTTTTTCAATTCTTTTGCCCAATAGGCAGTTTTGTAATTAGCATTACGTTTTACTCGTTCAGGTTCAAAAATCGGATATTCATAAGCATTTTGTTTGAACACATCAACGGCCAGGGCTTCAAACGCCCACCGGGAAGTCATAGCATCACCAACCAGAGGAACATTCCCTTTAGCACTTATTGTGTCATTCAATTTATCGAAATCGAATAACAGACCTGACAAAATCATTTGAGGTATAAGAATAACCGGGATAACAATATAAACAGTTATGGCTGATTTAAATGCAGAACTAACATTAAGCCCCAGCATATTGGCGAATGTAGCAGAACTGAACAATACAATCCAGAAATGCCAGGTCATGTTTTTCAATTCCAGAAGGCCATTCCCAATTAGGATAAAAGTTAATATTTGAATAGCAGACAGGGTAAAGAGTATGGCTATTTTAGAAAACAGGTAGCTGCTTTTACTCAAGTGCAGAAATTTCTCCCTGGCTCTTAGCTTTCTGTCTTTGATAATTTCCTCTGCACTTACTGAAAGACCCAGAAAGAGTGCTACAATAATACTCATCAGCAGGTAAGCAGGTATATTATCGTTATAAAGGAAAACATATTCACCAGTGGTACTATTCTTATACCTGATTACATATGCCAGAATAAGTGCAAGAAGCGGAGCCTCAAGAAAGTTAACCAACATATATTGTTTGTCGGCTAGTTTTGATAGTACATCTCGCTGCAGAAATATTGAAAACTGCTGGAATAATGAGGGTATCTTAAAAACGGTGGTTGGAGGTTTTTTTACTTCTTCAACCTCAGGTTTATTTATATGGGTATTGTAATAGTCATACCATTTCTCCGGTGATATCTTTCTTTTATCAGAAAAGTTGCCGAATTCATCTACAACTTTTGCTTCGGTTATATTAAAAATTTGTTCCGGTATTACCGTACCACATGTTTCGCAGATCACTTTACTTTGATCCAGCTGCTGGCTAATTCCTTTAAAATAGCCAATCGCCTCAATTGGATTTCCATAAAAAGTTGGGTATCCGCCAACATCCATAATAATAACCTTATCAAACATTTTGTAGATGTCTGATGATGGCTGGTGAATGACAACAAACACCAGCTTTCCCATCAAAGTAAGTTCTTTGAGAAGATCTATTACATTCTCGGAATCTCTTGATGACAGACCTGATGTTGGTTCATCTACAAAGAGAACAGGAGGCTGACGAGTAAGTTCCAGGGCGATATTAAGTCTTTTTCTTTGACCTCCGCTAATAGTTTGAGAAAGCACATTTCCAACTTTAAGATCTCTGGTATGCTCTAAACCCAGGGTTTTAAGATTATAATCTATAGTTTGATTGATTTCTTCTTCAGTTCTATCGGAGATGCTCAGTTTAGCATTGTAATAAAGGTTCTGGTAAACGGTAAGCTCTTCAAAAAGGATATCATCCTGTGGCACATAACCAATAGACCCTTCCATATGCGTATCAATGTTGGCAATACCGATACCATTTAGTTTTATTTCGCCACCCGATGGTTTTAATATTCCTGCCAGTAATCTTAAAAGTGTTGTTTTACCTGATCCGCTGGCGCCCATAATTCCAATAAGCTGGCCTTCAGACTCTTCTATGTCTATTTTTTTTACCCCATTATCTGAGTTGGGGAAGCGGAACTCAAGATTTGATGCAATAAAAGAGAGTTGATCTCGATCAAGGGTTCGACTGAACCGGAAAATAATATCACTGAAATATATTGTCTGGCCCCGGGGTAACTTAATTGTACTACCTACCGAAAACAGATGGGTTTTCATGGGTATTACAGAAACTCCATTTAATGACAATTCTTCCTTTCCCTCGTATTTAACAAAATATAGATCAGTGGTTTTTTCATGGATAAATATCAACTGACCAGATATTGCCAGCTCCAGGAACAGGGCATCGGTTCTTTCCCTAATTTGATGTCCGGCAATTAATGCATTCTTTTCTGTAAAAGAATTTAAAGCATCTGATGTAACAAACTGTCTGAGCAGGTTAAGGGTTTCTTCAGAGATGTTAAAGACCGAAGCAACTGTATTTAGAACACTTATTTCAAGATCAGAAAAATAATCGTCAGAATTAATTAACCCAATTGACTCAAGAATTGCTATTATCTTTTGCCTTTTAGTAAGTGTACGATTTATTTTTTTACTGATATTAAGTACTTCTAATGAGTCTTCTATGGAGGTTGCTTTGGATTGGTCCTTTTTGCCATACCCGGTAAGGTGATCGTATAAAGAAATATATTGGCTTACATCGTCATGTCCCAGTTGCTGGCGGAAAAACTTAATGACATAATCTCGTTCACCATCCGTTACACCACCATCCTGTTTGCTTATTACGGCAAAGAGTCTGGTTAATGCTTTTAATATTTCTTCACTCATTTTTAGGAGTTACAAGTGAAAATGAAATGGTAGCAGGTTTTCAGCACTGTTCGAGATCACATATTTACTATCATGGTAAAAAATTACTTCATAATATTCCTTCTGCTTTAATTCATATTCAAGCATTACTTGTCTGCAAGCACCACAAGGCGCTCCCAGGGATAGTGATTCAGTATTATGATGCCTGGCAAATACTGCCAATTTAAGAATCTTTGCCTGTAGGTTTTTTGAACCGTAGCTGAATAAAGCAGCCCTTTCAGCACAAATACCTGATGGATAGGCCATATTTTCCTGGTTGCTACCGGTTATGATGGAGCCGTCTTCTAACAGCAAAGCAGCTCCGACCTCAAATTTTGAGTAAGGCGAATACGATGATTCTATAGCTTTTAAAGCTGCATTTACCACTTTTATCTGCGCCTCATCAAGTTGTTCGAGTGTCTTATGCTCAAATTTGTTCATATCCAACTAAACTAACCCGAAAAATTCATAAAAACTCACTATAAAAGGATATTTTGCATTTAAAAATCAGGTGCTGGACGATAGATAATTGACGAAAGACAATAGACTTGGAAAACTAATGTCTAAGGTCTTAAATTTCACATTTCAGTATAATCACTTACTGTATTTCGGGTTAATCATTTTTACTTAAAAAGTAGCTAAATATTATTTCTCATTATTTGTTTGAGGTGAGTAATTCTTATGCTTATTTTGAGCAACGAAAACATCTAGCAAGAGCAGAATTTTTTATATATGGAAAACATATTATTAATAGGAGCCGGAAGGTCAGCATCAACGCTGATAGACTACCTTCTTAAAGAATGTGAATCAAACAACTGGAATCTCTCAATTGGAGATGCCGATCCTGAACTGGCAGAAAGAAAAGGTAAAGGGCAGGCAAGAACATTCAAGTTTGATGTAAAGGATGAAGAACAGCTTCATAATGAAGTTGCCGAGGCAGATGTTGTAATAAGTATGGTCCCGGCTATGTTTCATCAGTTGGTGGCCGATGCATGTATAAAAGAAGCAAAACACTTAGTTACGGCATCCTATGTAACCCCGGAGATGAATGCCCTGGATGAGGAGGCAAAAAATAAGGGTCTTGTATTTCTTAATGAATGTGGACTTGATCCGGGTATTGATCATATGTCTGCTATGAGAGTTATTGATAGAATCAGGGACAATAATTATAAACTGATCGGATTTGAGTCTTTCACCGGAGGATTGCTGGAACCAAATCCGGATGATGATAATCCGTGGCAATATAAGTTTACATGGAATCCAAGAAATGTAGTGATGGCAGGTAGAGGACATGTACAGTTTTTACAGCAGGGAAAATATAAATACATCCCATTTCAGAGACTGTTTAGAAGAACGGAGATGATCCATATTCCTGGTCATGGTTATTTCGAAGGTTATGCTAACCGGGACTCATTGAAATATATGGATGTATACAATCTTAAAGGCATCAGGACTTTATTTCGAGGCACTTTAAGAAGACCAGGATACTCTAAGGCATGGAACACTTTTGTGCAGTTAGGCGTTACCTGTGATGACTACAAAATGGAAAATGTAGATAAGATGACCCACAGGGAGTTTATCAACTCTTTCCTTTGGTATAATCCGCATGATTCTGTGGAGTTAAAGATTGCCCACTATATGAACTTTGAAATGGAATCGACAGAGATGTTCAAGCTAAGGTGGCTGGGTATTTTTTCTGATGAGTTGGTTGGGCTTGATGAAGGTACCCCTGCACAGATCCTTGAACATATTCTCAGTAAAAAGTGGACCATGACTGATGAGGATAATGACCAGATTGTGATGTGGCACAAGTTCAATTATATTGATGATAAGGGTGTAGAAATCCAGGAACATTCTACCATGGTATCGAATGGTGATGATCCTGTGAATACAGCTATGTCTAAAACAGTTGGTCTACCATTAGGTATCGCTACCAAACTGATTATGAAAGGAGAGATTACAACTCCTGGTGTTCATATCCCAATCCAGAAAGAGATTTATGATCCTATCCTTGATGAGCTCGCAGAATATGGATTTGAGTTTATCGAAGAAAAACTTGAGCCTAAGGTAGGGATCAGTGATTAATTGTTATTGGGATTAAATCCCTCATCAACCAGCAAACCACTACCCTCAGCAGCCTCAACGGCCAGCCGATCACATCTTTCATTCTCAGGGTGACCCGAATGGCCTTTTACCCAGTTGAAGGTGAGGTTGAATTTCTTTTGTAGTGGTATAAATCGCTGCCAGAGGTCCACATTTTTCTTTTTCTTAAACCCTGTTTTCTGCCAGGTTCGCAGCCAGCCTTTGTTGATAGCATCCACAACGTATTTCGAATCGGAATAAATATTAACAGGATACTTAGTGCTGGTTAAGGTTTCTAGTCCAACAATAACGGCAAGAAGCTCCATTCGGTTATTGGTAGTTATCTTGTATCCCTGGCTTAGTTCCTTTCGGTGTTTGCCGAAAATTAAAACTGTTCCATATCCTCCCGGACCGGGATTTCCTTTGGCTGCGCCATCGGTATAAATGATTATATCTTTTTTATCCGCCAAAATTGTCTGTAAATAATTTAACTGCTATTGAAAGTACAATAATGCCAAAAACTCTTCGCAATACACTAAAACCGGAAGGGCCAATTTTGTTTTCAAGCCAATTGGCAGCCTTAAGAACAGCATAGACAAATACAAGGTTGGCAATAATTCCCATCAGGATATTAGGAGTGGCATATACAGCTTTAAGAGAAATGATTGTAGTAAGTGTTCCAGCACCGGCAATCAAAGGGAAAGCAATAGGCACAATTGATGCACCACCTGACTCAGTTGAGTCATGCTGAAATAATGTGATGCCCAGTATCATCTCCAAAGAAATAATAAACATAATGATTGCCCCCGCAACGGCAAATGATTGAACATCAATCCCAAACAATCCAAGAATTGAACTTCCTAAAAAAAGGAAAATAATCATCAAGGCACCGGCTACGATAGTGGCTAATCCAGATTGCACTCTACCGGATTTCTTACGTAAATCAACAATAACGGGCACATTGCCTATCATATCGATAACCGAAAAAAGTATCAGGGATACCGAAGCGATTTCTTTAAAACTTAATTGCATAGTTGCACAGCGATAATTTTCCTGCAAACCTATTTAAATTTTTTCATGCTAACATATATAAGTAGTATGAAAAATTTAAAATATGGTTCTCTCTGACCTTTGAAGGTTAATCTACGACAGAGAAAAACTATATAATTGAAATAATAAAAAACTACTTTTTTGAATTTATGAAATACTCAATGGCCAACCTGTAGCTATCCAGTCCTAACCCGGAAATTATTCCAACACATTTACCAGACAAATGGCTTTGGTGCCTGTAAGATTCACGGGCGTAGATATTACTTATATGAACTTCAATTACAGGAGTATTAATAGCACTCACGGCATCTCCAATGCCTACAGAAGTATGGGTGTATGCTCCAGCATTTAGAATTATTCCATCTTTTTCAAACCCGTGCTCTTGTAACTCAGATATGATTTCGCCCTCAATATTTGATTGAAAGCAGGTTAGTGTTACTTCCGGATACCTGGCTTGCAGAGCATTGAAAAAGCCATCAAAAGACTGGTCACCATAAACATCTGGCTCTCGTTTACCCAGAAGATTCAAATTAGGCCCGTTGATTATATGGAGGTTCATATTGATTTTTCTTGAATTAATTTCAAGATACAAACATAATCTCTAATTTGATTATCAAGGCCTTAATCTCTTACAAAAACTGTATTTTAGAAATTAATTTGATTATTCTGAGCAATGCAATGGGAGGATGAAATTCGTAATTTCAAAAACTACTTAAAACTGGAGCGAGGCCTCTCAGACAACTCTATTGAAGCTTATCTGCAAGACATTAATAAGCTTGCCGGTTACTGCCAGGGGCAGGATAGTGCAATTGAGATTAGCCAGGTATCATCTTCAGTACTAACAGGTTTCTTGGTAACCTTAAACCAACTGGGGTTATCAGCTCACTCGCAGGCAAGGATTATAAGCGGGATCAAGGCTTTTTTTAAATATTTGACCCTTGAAAAGCGAATTGAGGATGACCCTACTACCTTAATCGATGCCCCAAAACTGGGGCGCAAGCTACCAGATACACTTGATCTTCATGAAATAGACAAAATATTAGCTGCCATTGATCATTCAAAAAAGGAGGGATCAAGAAACAGGGCCATTCTGGAAGTATTATACAGTTCCGGGCTTCGTGTGTCTGAGCTTATTAATCTCAGGTTAAGTAATTTGTTTCTTGACACGGGCTTCCTGAGAGTAATTGGTAAAGGTAACAAGGAGCGATTGGTGCCTGTAGGTAGCGAAGCAGCAAAGTATCTAAAAATATATATTGAGGAAGTAAGAGTCCATCAGAAGATAAAACAAGGTGAAGAGGATATTGTATTCCTTAATCGAAATGGAAAAAGATTGACGAGGGTAATGATCTTCACCATTATTAAAGACCTTTCACTAAGAGCAGGGATTAAAAAGAAAGTGAGCCCACATACTTTCCGGCACTCATTTGCGACACACCTTATTGAGGGAGGTGCCGATCTACGGGCAGTACAGGAGATGCTTGGACATGAATCAATCACCACCACTGAAATTTACACCCATCTGGACAAAGGTTATCTGAAACAGGTAATTGAAGAGTTTCATCCAAGAAGTTAAGAAGTTAATCTGATAAAAGTACTTGTGAAAAATATAATTAGCCAAGGGTTAATTTATATTTGCACAAATAAAAAAGCGCTTTGTATAAGTACATCATACGACCCATATTCTTCCGTTTCGATCCGGAGAAAGTTCACAACTTTACAGTAAGATTCTTGTCTATAATGTTTTTTATTCCTGGAATAAAGGCACTAGTGAAATTAATCTTCGGTAAAGAGGATGCAGCCCTTGAAAGACAGGTTATGGGTATAAAATTTGTAAATCCAGTTGGTTTGGCAGCCGGATTTGATAAAGATGCCACCATGGTTGATCTATTAGATGCCTATGGATTTAGTCATATCGAGATCGGTACACTTACGCCTAAACCGCAACCCGGTAACGACAAGCCAAGATTATTCAGACTAATTGAGGATAATGCTATCATTAACCGGATGGGATTTAACAATAATGGTGTAGAGGAGGCAGTAAAAAGACTAAAGACAAGAAAGACAAAAATTATTATTGGGGGTAATATCGGCAAAAATAAGGTTACACCAAATGATTTAGCAGTACAGGATTATGAGTATAGCTTTGAGGCTTTGTTTAGCACGGTCGATTATTTTGTTGTAAATGTGAGTTCGCCCAATACACCTAATCTGAGAGAGTTGCAGGACAAGGAACCCTTGGCGGAGCTATTAAGCAGGCTTCAAGCCAGGAACAATGCCAAGACAAAACGTAAACCAATTTTATTGAAGATTGCACCTGACTTAACGGAAGGACAACTAAAGGATATTGTAGATATCGTAAGAGAAACGAATATTGATGGGGTAATTGCTACGAATACAACTATCGAAAGGTCTGGTTTGACTACAAATGAAGAAAAAATAGCTGAAATTGGTGCAGGGGGGCTTAGTGGCAAACCATTAACTGAGCGATCTACTGAAATTATCCGGTTTCTCAGAGAAGAACTCGGTCCTGAGGTGGTGATTATTGGTGTTGGAGGTATAATGAGCCCTGAAGATGCAGTTACCAAATTGAATGCAGGTGCAGACCTTATTCAGATATATACTGGTTTTATCTATAATGGCCCTGTATTTGTTAAAAATATCAACAAGGCAATCTTAGAAGTAGGTTTAAATTGACAAAACCTTAAAAAACTCCATGTAATAAATGACGATTAATTTATAATTTAGCATCTAACAATTTTTATCATTTTAGCATTGCATCATTGAATCATTATATCATTGTTAACATTGTATCACTATAACATTTAAGAAAATAGCAAAAAACACCTACAAATCGAATACTTTTAAAAAGAGTAAAAAGTCAGGAAAGAAGTCATTTTCTTTTAAAATAGGCCTTTTTCAGGATCGTAAGTTTCAACTTACAATCGGTTTTTTGCTTTTGGTAGTATCCATGTTTTTATTGGTTGCTTTTATTTCTTACCTGTTTACTGGTAAGGCGGATCAAAGCGTAGTAGAATCCGTACAGGAAATCGGGCTTTTTCAATCCGGTTTGGAGGTTGATAACTGGATGAAGATGCTGGGAGCTATGGCATCTCACTATTTTATTTTCGAATGGTTTGGAGTAGCCTCATTTATGATACCTCCACTTTTGTTTATTTACGGCTATAGGATAGTATTTTATCGTACAATACTCCCACTTAAGTCTTCAAGCATATTTGTTGTATTCTTTTTGATATGGGTGAGTTTGTTTATGGGTGATATGATCAATAGCACCGATGAGCCAACAGAGATGAGTTTTCTAAGTGGTGGATTTGGTTATGATTTAGCCATAATGATTAATAGTCTTGTTGGTTGGGGTACAATCTTAATTCTCCTGTTTTCTTTGATTGTTTTTGTGATCTACTTTTTTAACATAACTACTTTATTAGGATTGAAAAAGAAGGTAGAAGAGCAGGTTGAAGATATTGAGCATAAACTGGAAGAAAAAATTGAACCTCTTCAAAACAATGTACATGATGTTGATCCGAATGTGTCACTAGGCACGGAGGATTCTGAAGATTTATTACCAGATGAGCCAATAGAAGGTGATGACAATGCTATTGATCTTAATGCTGAGTCAGAGGAACAACCGGATAAAGAGAATGACCTGGACCTTCAAATAACAGAAGGCGAAAAAATGGCAGAGGAAGATGGCCCGGAATTTACCGTAGAAGAAGGTCAGGATGAAACAAAAGCTAAGAAGATAGAAAACTATGACCCAACGTTGGATCTGGGTTCATATAAATATCCTCCTTTAAACCTGCTGAATGATTATTCAGGAACATCGGTTAAGGTTGGTAAAGAAGAACTACAGGCCAATAAGGATAAGATTGTTGAGACACTTACCAATTTCAATATTGGTATTTCAAGCATTAAGGCAACCATTGGGCCCACAGTAACCCTATATGAAATTGTTCCGGAGGTAGGCATCAAAATCTCTAAGATTAAAAACCTGGAAGATGATATAGCGCTGAGTCTTGCCGCTTTGGGTATACGGATTATTGCTCCGATTCCCGGTAAGGGCACCATTGGTATTGAGGTGCCTAACAAGAACAGGGAGATGGTTGACATTAAAAGTGTGTTGGGAACAGAAAAGTTCATGAAAAGCGAGTTTGAACTCCCCATTGTACTTGGTAAGACCATTTCGAATGAGGTTTATATCACTGACCTGGCTAAAATGCCTCATATTTTAATGGCAGGGGCTACCGGTCAGGGTAAATCGGTGGGTATCAATGTGATCCTGGCTTCACTTATTTATAAGAAACACCCATCACAATTGAAGTTTGTTCTGGTTGATCCAAAAAAGGTTGAGCTCAGTCTATTTAATAAAATTGAAAGGCATTTTCTTGCAGAGTTACCAGGAAGCGAAGAACCGATCATTACTGACACTAAGCAGGTAGTTAACACACTGAACTCTTTAACCATAGAGATGGATGCCCGTTATAACCTGCTCAAGGATGCCGGGACAAGAAATATCAAAGAATACAATAATAAATTCGTTACCCGAAAACTAAATCCCGAAAATGGGCATAGGTTCCTGCCTTATATTGTGCTGGTAATTGATGAGTTGGCAGACCTGATGATGATGGCAGGGAAAGAGATTGAAGCTCCGGTAGCTCGATTGGCACAGTTAGCCCGCGCCATTGGTATTCACCTGGTTTTAGCAACACAAAGACCATCAGTAAATGTAATTACAGGGGTAATTAAGGCAAACTTCCCTGCCAGGTTGAGTTTTAGAGTAACCTCTAAGATAGATTCACGCACTATTCTGGATACTGGCGGTGCCGATCAACTGGTAGGTATGGGGGATATGTTATTTTCTCAGGGATCTGATATTATTAGGCTGCAATGTGCATTTATAGATACCCCGGAGATTGAAAAAATCTGTGAGTTTGTGGGTGGCCAAAGAGGATATGAATCAGCCTATTTGTTGCCAGAATACGTTGGAGAGGAAGCAGGTGATAAAATAGATGTTGATTTGGATGATCGTGATGTATTATTCGATGATGCTGCAAGATTAATCGTAAGGCATCAACAAGGTAGTACTTCATTGATACAGCGAAAGATGAAATTAGGATACAATAGAGCCGGACGATTGATAGACCAACTGGAGGCTGCCGGGATTGTTGGGCCATTCGAAGGATCGAAGGCTCGTGAAGTTTTAATCTCTGATGAATACAGTTTGGAACAATTATTGAATGAGTTAAAGGAAAGCTAGAAAAAAAGATAATTATGTATAAGAAAATATTATTAACATTTGGGGTTTTAAGCCTGGCAAACTTTGTTTTTGCGCAGCAAGACCCGCAGGCCAGGGCTATTCTGGATGCCATGAGTAGCACATATCAGGAAATCAGCTCATTTCAGGCTGAATTGGCCTATACTATGACCAATAAGATGGAAGGCATCAATGAGTCATATAATGGAAAGATTAGTGTAAAGGGCGATATGTACCGCCTGGAGATGCAGGATCAGGAAATTTATAACGATGGTACCACCGTCTGGACTTATTTATCTGATATTCCTGAAGTAACTATTGATGATAATAATCCGGAAGGTGGAGATATCACTCCGTCATCAATATTTAATATTTATAAAGAAGGGTATAAATATCTCTACCTGAATACTACTACAATTGCTGGTAAGAGTTATGATATTGTTGATTTAGTGCCCAATGACAAGAATGCACAGTATTTTAAGGTGAGATTGGAAATTGGTTCAAAAGACAGACTGTTAAGAAGTTTTACATTATTTGATAAAGAAGGCAGTGAATATACCTATCTGATTTCCAATTTTAAGTCAAACGTAAATCTACCTGACACTCACTTTAAATTTGACACATCTCAATTATCTGAAGACGAAATAATAGATATCAGATAAACAGAATAGAATATTACACATATAAAAGCCGTCTTTGTACGGCTTTTTTTATGCTATCTGAAACCATATATCTAACAACAAAGCTCGTTTTAACTCTCTTTTGGATTTTCACAATTCAATTAGATAAGTAATTGTGAAGGTTAGTTATTTTTGAGTTATGACCAGAGAAGAACTTTTTAGCCAAATTAAAAAAAAAGAATCCTACCTCTGCGTAGGCCTTGATTCTGATATTGAAAAAATTCCACATCATCTACATAGTGCTGATGATCCGGTTTTTGAATTCAACAAACAGATAATAGATACCACTATTGATTATGCAGTAGCATACAAACCCAATCTGGCATTTTATGAAAGTAGAGGAGCAGCAGGTTGGGAAAGCCTGGCCAAAACATTAGAATATATCCCCAAAGAGATATTTACTATTGCCGATGCTAAACGTGGAGATATTGGCAATACCTCGAAGCATTATGCCAGGGCATTCTTTGAGCAAATGGATTTCGATGCCATTACCCTCTCACCATACATGGGCGAGGATGCCGTAACTCCTTATCTTGAGTATGACGATAAGTGGGCAATTGTGCTGGCGCTTACTTCCAACGAAAGCAGTCAGGATTTTGAAGAACTCTTTGTAAGTGAAGGAGATTTTGATAATGAGAATCCTAAACTTTATGAGTCCATTATCACAAAGAGCCAGCAATGGCAAAATAGCGATCGAATTATGTATGTGGTGGGAGCCACAAAAGCCACCGCATTTGAAGAAATCAGAAAATTATCGCCCGATAGTTTCTACCTGGTTCCTGGCGTAGGGGCCCAGGGAGGTAGCCTGCAAGAAGTCTCTCAATATGGCATGAATAGTGAATGTGGCCTCCTGGTTAACTCATCAAGGGGCATCATATTTGCCTCAAGTGATACTGAGTTTGCTAAGATAGCGGGACAAAAAGCTGCTGAGATCAGGGATGAAATGAAAGGGTATTTAGATAAGTATTGCCATTAATATCACTTCAATGTAATGAGAGAAGATGTTTTACAATTTATCTGGCAAACTCAATCTTTTAATAAGGCCCAGCTTATTACAACCAATGGGGATGATGTAAGGATTTTAAACCAGGGTGTATTAAACAGTGACTCTGGACCGGATTTCTCATCAGCCAGAATTAAGATTGATGGTATAGAATGGGTAGGGGATGTAGAGATACATACAAGTTCTTCGGCATGGAAGACGCATAATCATCATTTGGATTCCGCTTATAATAAAGTGATTTTACATGTAGTTTGGGAACATGATAAGGAGGTTTTGAGGTTGGACAAAAGCTCTATACCAACTGTAACACTCAGTCAACTGGTAAGTAAGGAATGGCTGGAAAAATATAATCAGTTAAGCACTTCGCTTCAAACTATTCCATGCGAGGCGTTTTTCCCTGGAATAGATCCTGTTTATAAGCTCGATGCCTTTAATAAAGCATTGGTTGAGCGATTACAAAGAAAAGCAGAGGGTGTACTTGAAGACCTGGAACTGCATAAGGGAGATTGGGAACAGGTAGCCATCAATTTGCTTTTTGAATATTTTGGGTTCAAAAAGAATAACGAGGCATTTAAGCATCTTGCATCAATAATTGATATTAAAATTCTTCGGAAACTTAGTTCAGTTAAACAGATCGAAGCTTATTTATTAGGAATGGCAGGTTTGTTAGTAGGTAGTACTAAAGGACAATCATATCAAAAGGAGTTGGCCAGTGAATTTGAATGGTTAAGAACTAAGTACAGGCTCCAATCAGAGCCAATGACATCTGCATGGTGGAAGTTTATGAGAATGCGACCCGCTAACTTTCCAACGATTAGAATGGCGCAACTGGCAGCAGTACTTAATAAACAAAAACACTTTTTTCAATCATTATTGGAGGTGTCTCCGGAAGATGCTAAATCGTTTTTTAAGGTAAGGCAGTCTGAGTTTTGGCTGTCGCATTATCATTTTAACAAGGAAGCCAGGACTAGAATAAAAGGTATGGGAGATCAGAGTGCCAGGGTTTTGAGTATTAATGTGGCTGGGGTGTTACTGGTGGCATACGGCAGATACACCGGGAATGATGCATTTATCGATAAGGCAATAACTTTCCTGGAAAAGTTGAATGCTGAAGACAATAAAATCATTAGGATTTGGAATGATTTGGATATTAAGCCCATGAATGCAGCCGAATCGCAGGGCGCTATTGAACTCTTTAATAACTATTGTAATCAGCGAAGATGCTTATCTTGCAACATTGGGAGGCAAGTCTTAAAACCTGAATGATTCAATTCGTAAACATATTGTTATTATTAGCACTTGCTTACTATGGATTCAGAATTACCAGGAATGAACCTTTAGGAAACTTCTATTTGCCAGGTCTGTTATTTAAAGTTTTAGCAGGCTTTAGTGTTGGCTTGATTTACTCATACTATTATACCAATGGAGATACATGGGTGATGTATGCTGAAGGGATCAAACTAAAAACAGCAGCAATTAGTTCTGTGGATAGTTTTATAAATATATACTTCAAGTCTGATTATACCAGCATATCTCAGTTTGCCTATCCAATTCAACCAAGAGCTGCTTTTATGGCCAAAATCCTTGGCCTGTTGGCTTTTATAACAAATAATAACTACTGGCTGAGTTCCATTTATCTCTCAATATTTAGTTTTTGGGGCTTCTGGTTATTGGCTACGAATTTATATTCATTTACGGGGTCAAAATGGAGCGCTGTAATACCAACTTTATTTTTCCCGTCCATTATATTTTGGACTTCAGGTATTCTTAAGGAATCAGTAGCTATCGGAGCTATGGCAGGTGTAATGTCTATGGTCTTAAAAGGTTACCTGAAAAACAGGTTAAGCTGGGAGCAATGGCTTGTTGTAATAATTGGATTACTATTACTGGCCCAGCTAAAGTATTATTATGCAGCGATATTAGTTGTTGCTGTTATCTCGCTATTTGGTGCCCGGATACTTCTTTCTGTGCGAAGTAAATGGCATTGGGAATTACTCACTGTAGTAATAATTTTCATTGTTACTATGAGCGCAGCCAGTCAGATTCACCCCAATTTATGGCCATCCAGATTTCTGACTGTTATTGTAGATAATTATTATCAGTATGTTCAGTTATCAGAAGTAAGTAATGTTGTTGTTTTTAAAGACCTGGCTCCAACAGTTCCCTCCGTTCTTATCCATAGCCCCAAAGCATTGTTTGCCGGTTTGTTCTTCCCTTTATGGATGTCTTCCTTTAACATTTTGAGACTCATGGTGATAATTGAAAATGGGTTATTACTGATTGCTTCTATTTATGGTATCAGATATTTTATATTGCCTGAAGTGCGGGATTATCGTCTTTTACTATTTGTTTCATTACTTTTCATCATTGTGGCAGCCATATTGCTTACCTTCTCAGCACCTAATTTTGGTACTTTAGTAAGGTATAAAACAGGTTATTTACTTGTGTTTGTATCAATACTCTCAGCCGCAATAAGTTCAAGGTTGAGGACATCTTAAAGAACCATAAGTTATCTTTGTATAAAAATCTGATATGGATAAACCGGTAATCATTTTAGGAGCAGGAAGTATTGGCAAGAGTGCCATGGAAGCATTTGTAAGCAACGATGTAATTGTATATGGCTTTCTTGATGATGATAAGACTATTCTTAATACAGAAATCGGTAATGTTGCTGTAATGGGAAGCCTGGACGATGCCACGTATCTTTCGGTAATAGGGTCTGAGTGTGAGGCTTTTGTGGCTATGGAAGAAATTGAGGTAAGAAGAAATCTTGTTGAAATGCTTGTCTCAGAGAGAAAGGTAATGCCTGTCAATGCCATTCATCATTCAGCTAATCTGGCACCTTCAGTAGAAATGGGCCATGGTAATTATATAGGAGCTGGAGTTATTCTTGGCTCTGAAACCAGGATTGGGAGTCATCTGATTGTTGACTCTGGGGCCATAATAAACCACGATGCAAAGCTGGGAGATTTCATTCAAGTTGGCGCTGGCTCGATAATAAACTCTGGGGTTAAGGTAGAGGATGATGTTTTTATCGGATCCGGGGTAACAATTGTTGCAGGTGTTAAGATAGGTAGCGGTGCCAGGGTAGGAGCTGGATCAGTTGTGGTGAAGGATGTAGAGGAAGGTCAAACAATTTTTGGCAATCCGGCCGAACCAGTATGATCTAAATTTTATATTACCTTCAGGTGCGGAGCACCGATAATATATATAGAAATTCAAGATAAACGGAAGTTAGGTGCAGAGCATCGTAATATCGTTCATGTACATCCAAATATTAAAAAAGGAAAAATATATTAACCTATACGCCCAGGCTATCCATTAGTGATTAGGCACAAAATTTTGAAGTATTTATCGGGTTAAATGGTTATATTGCATAGAGCCTCTAACACTTTAATTATGATCCCAAAACGTACTTTTGACCTGCTGGAACGCTTTACCACTATGTTCCAAGGCAGGAACGTATTATCTGAAAAAATTAAAGGAAAATGGAACTTTTACTCTTCAGAGCAATACAGTAACCTTGCCCACCAGTTTGCTTGCGGCTTGCTGGAGTTAGGCTTCCGCAAGGGTGACAAAATTATGACCGTTACCAACAACCGGCCACAATGGAATTTTGTGGATATGGGTATGGCCATGGCAGGAGTAGTTCATGTTCCTGTATATACTTCCATGAACGAGGAGGAGTATGGGTACATTATGGAGCATTCTGATCCAAAAATGGTGATATTGTCTGACCAAAAGCTCTATGAGCTTATTCATCCTGCATTTTTAAAGCAAGAGAAGATTGAGCACTTCTATACTTTTGACGAGATTAAAGGTGCTGCACACTGGCTTGAGATAATAGAGAAAGGAGAGCGTGCTACTTCAGAAACAAAGGAGAAACTTGAGTCGATTAAGGAAGAAATTACACCAGACGATTTGGTGTCTATCATATATACTTCGGGTACTACGGGCCGATCAAAAGGAGTAATGCTTTCACATAAAAACCTGGTGAGTAATTTTCTGGAAGCCTCATCAGTATTTCAGCTTACCAAAGATGATCGTTATCTCTCGATTATCCCGGTATGCCACGTTGGCGGACGTTTAGGCAACTACCAGACACAATACTCCGGTGCCTGTATTTACTATGCTGAAAACATGGGAACCATTGCATCCAACCTAAAAGAAATCAAAGCCACTGGTTTTGATGCTGTTCCCAGAATTCTGGAAAAGATTTATGATAATGTAATTGCAAAAGGAAGGAGTCTCACGGGGGTGAAGAAGAAGTTGTTCTTTTGGGCTGTTGAACTGGGGCTTAAATACAAACCTCATGGAGAAAAAAGTTGGTTCTATTATCAGAAGATGAAGATTGCAGACAAGATGATCTTTAGTAAATGGAGGGCAGCATTAGGAGGGCATGCCAGGATAGTGGGCTGTGGTGGAGCAGCTTTACAGTCGAGGCTGGAAAGTATCTTCTGGGCTAGTGGATTGAAGATCATCAATATGTATGGGCTTACTGAAACTTCTCCTATTATTACAATCAACCGCATGGAGAAGGGGTTGTGCAAACTCGGATCAGTAGGTTCAGTAATTGATGGTGTTGAGCTCAAAATTGCAGAGGATGGAGAAGTTTTATGCAAGGGTGATTGTGTGATGATGGGCTACTATAAAGACGAAGAGCAGACTAAAACAGTATTTGATGAAGACGGATGGTTTCATACAGGAGATGTAGGCCATTTGGAAGATGATAAATTCTTGAAGATCACTGATAGAAAGAAAGAGATTTTCAAATTATCGAGTGGTAAGTTTGTTGCTCCTCAGCTCATCGAGAACAAAATTAAGGAGTCGGCTTTTATTGATCAGGTGATGGTGGTAGGAGAGCACCAGAAGTTTGCCAGCGCTCTGCTCGTCCCCGATTTTATGTATTTAAAAGAGTGGATGGCTAATAACAATATTACCAACACAGGTGCACGTTCAGATTTAATTGAATTACCTGAAGTGATGAATGTATTTAATCAGGAAATAAACATACTCAATAAGAAACTGATGGATTGGGAGCGGATCAAACGGTTTCGTATTGTTACTGATGACTGGTCCCCTGCTGCAGGTGAGTTGTCTGCCAGCCTTAAATTGAAACGTAAGGTAGTAGCAGACAAGTATGCTGATTTATTAGACACCATTTATAAAAGATAGTGATGACTATTGCAGAAGTAAAAGAGAAGGGGTTAAAGAAAGCATTTTTGGAGGTACCGCGAATCCTCTATCGTGAGGATCCTGTTTGGGTCTGTCCTTTAGATAAGGAGATCGAATCGATCTTTGATCCTGAGAAAAATGTTTACTTTAATCATGGAGAAGCTACCCGTTGGATACTGTATGATGCAAATCATAAGCTAATTGGCAGGATTGCGGCTTTTATCGATTATAACACAAGTAACAAACAAGACCAGCCTACAGGGGGGATGGGTTATTTTGAATCTATCAATGATCAGGAAGCTGCTAATTTGTTGTTTGATACCGCCAGAGAGTGGCTGAAATCAAGAGGTATGGAGGCAATGGACGGGCCCATAAACTTTGGTGAAACCGATAAGTATTGGGGATTGCTGGTAGATGGCTTTACACACCCGTCATATGAAATTGCTTATAATCCTCCATATTACCAACAACTCTTCGAAGCATACGGGTTTAAAACTTATTTTAAGCAGGAGGGTTTTCATCTGGATGTTACCAGTCCACTACCTGAAAGGTTTGAACGAATAGCCCAACGAGTTGCTCAGAATCCTGATTATGATTTTAAACACCTTAGTTGGAAGCATTCAGACCAGTTTGCTCAGGACTTTGTTGCAGTCTTTAATGAAGCATGGGCCTCATTCAAGGAAAATTTTGAACCACTGGAAATATCTTATATCCAAAAGACCTTAAAGAAAGCAAAATCCATCATCGAAGAAGAGTTTATCTGGATCGCATATAGTAAAGGTAAACCGATAGCCATTTACCTTATGTACCCTGATGTGAACCTGATACTGAAACATCTTAATGGGAAGCTTTCACTGCCAGCTATGCTCAAGTTTCTCTATCTTAAGCGCAAAAAGACCATGACCCGTGCCAGGGGAGTGCTGATGGGCGTGATTCCTGAATTTCAGTCACGTGGTATTGAGGCTGGGATTATCCTTAACCTGGTAAAGGTATTTGAAAGAAAGTCTCATTATACAGAGATTGAGTTTTCATGGGTAGGTGATTTCAATCCCAAGATGCGCAAGGTTTTTATCTCAGTAGGAAGCAAATCAGTAAAACACTATATTACCTACCGCTACCTGTTTGATCGGAAAGCGGAATATAAACGATACCCCATACCGGGAGATGATGAATGAAATAGTTAATAATGAAATATGATGTAATAGTGATTGGTGGTGGTCTTGGCGGTTTGACCGCCGGAGCAAAACTGGCCAGGGAAGGAAAACAAGTGTTGTTAATAGAGCAGCATAGCAAACCGGGAGGCTGTGCTACAACCTTCAGGCGTAAAGACTTTACAATGGAGGTTGGGTTACATGAGATGGATGGCCTCCATCCCAGAGACATGAAGAATAAGGTATTTGCTGATCTCGGGATATCAGACAAGGTGGAGTTTTTACCGGTGCCTGAATT
>JBDLIU010000007.1:0-39825 GCA_039714715.1 Bacteroidota bacterium | reverse complement strand
GCTTTTTTTATGTAAACAGATTAATCTGTAGAGTAACCTTCCCGTTATTATCACCAATTAATGATTTACATAAATTATATCATTTGAATAAGTTTTTTGTAAGAAGTACAACCTCATATTTATAAATATTATAAGTTTTTTATATATTTTTAGTAGTTAAACAGGCCAATTCAATAGTTTTATCCATAATAGAAATTGAAGAATTTTTTCTTAAATAGCATTATATACTATTATCTCAAGGTTTTTATTGGGGTAGTATTCTTTATTATATTGCTGAGACATGATACCTATGCTCAGGAAACCGTTGATGTTCAGGAAGTAATTGAATTGTTAAAAACAGAGAATGAATCCAATAAAGATAGTCTTACTTCAGTTTTGGCAAGAAGAATCAGGAAAGGCTATAATATAGAAAATCGCAATGAATTCCTTCAACGTCTTGATCAACAGTTGGATAGTGAAGATTTGACCATAAAAGCTTTTGGTCAATTCTTAATTTCAAGAGTCTATATTGAAAGTGAAACTTTTTATGCGCTTAATGCACTTGATAAAGGTTTAAAATGGGCTCATGAAGTAAATGATACCCTATTAATTGCATGGTTAAACCTTGATAAAGGACAAATACATAGGAGGCATTTCAATTTTGATACTGCCTATGAGATTTATTTGAATAACCTTTTCCTTTTGTCAAACAGCAGGTATCACTATGAACTAGGTTATACCTATCAATTAATTAGTGGATTACTTTATAATGCTAACCTATATACATCTGGATTAGATTATTCAGACGTGATATATAATTTAAAACAATCATTACATTATTATTCTTTAGTAAAATCATCACCTGGATTTAATAATGCTTTATTGGTTGATAATAACAATACAATAGGATTGGCATTCAATAATAGCCAACAAACCGATAGTGCATTGATCTACTTTCAAAAAGCAATGAGCCTGGCTAAAAAACACAATATAACGGCCTGGGAAGGAGTTCTATCAGGCAACATAGCCAATCTCTACATAAAAATGAACCAACTGGATACAGGTATAGCATTGCTTAAAACTGATCAGAGAATAAGTCTGGAGTATAATCAAGTAGCTTCTGCTTTTGGAGCTACTCTTTCTTTGGCAAAAGCTTATATTCGAAAAGGTGATTATGAGAAAGCTAAATTAGAAATTGATGAAGCTGAGCTTATTTTAGTACCCTCCATACGAAATGCCCAAAACATGAGGTTGCTACTTAATGCATATAGCAAATACTATGAAGCACTAGGTGATTGGGAGAAAGCATATTCTTATAAGAATATGTTATTTACTATTCAGGATTCTTTAGCAAAAACATATAATACACTAGCTCTGGAAAGAGCTGAACGCAAGTATTTTTTTATTAGACAATCTCGTGAAAATGATTTGTTGAAGGAACGAAATGAGCTGCTGGCAAAGGAGATCAAAACTAAGAACATACTCTTTATTGTAAGTCTTCTTTTTATCCTAATAATAATTATATACACTGTTCTGTTATACAACCAGTATAAAATTAAAAGAAAGTTAAACAATGAATTAAGGGAGAAAAACCTGAAAATAGAATCGCATAGAAAAGAATTAGAATCAGAAGTTGAGAGAAGAACAAAAGAATTGGTAGAAAAGAATATAGAATTAGATAAATACTTATATCATTCATCTCATGATATTCGAGGTCCTATTTCAACTATACTTGGTTTATATGAGGTGAGCAACCTTGAAAAATCTGAAAAGGAGCTAAAACGATTGCTTTCTCTTGTAGCAAACTGTGCATCTACTATGGATAATATGCTAAAGAAGATGAATGATCTTCATAATATTGATAAAATGGCAGAGTTCTTCCACCCTGTTGATATCTCATATACATTGAATGACATAATTGAGTCATTCAATAGTCTTAGCAAAGAAAAAGGTGTAACAATCAACCAAAACAACATTGATAATATACAAGTTTCAACTAATGAGAAATTATTGGAGTTAGCAATATCAAATCTCCTTGAGAATGCGATAATTTTCAGCAAAACAAATTCCGAATCCCCTTACACAATTAATATTGAGGCAAAAACTGAAAATGACAATACAATCATAAGTATTCAAGATTTTGGTGAGGGGATGAAAGAAGAGGTCATAGAGAATATCTTTGATGTTTATTATAGAGCTTCTTCGAAGTCTTCCGGAAATGGTCTTGGGTTATTTATAGCTAAAAAGACAATAAATAAACTTGGGGGAACCCTTGAGGTAAACAGCAAGTTTCAAGAAGGAAGCACCTTTAAAATCATACTTCCAATAATAGCAAAGGAATAAATAATCCACTCTTCACGTAAGTGTAGCCTTTCATCTTCTAAAATATTTTATACCAACAATTGGTTCAAATTGGATAAATGTTCAATTTGAACTAAATTGTATTTTTACTACAACTGAGACATATCATGTCGAAAGATATTCTTTATTTTAATTAACAGATCAATTAAATGATCCACAATAATTCACTTTGCAAAATACCAACGACTTCAGGAAAAACGCTGTTACTCTCGATAGTGTTTTTGCTGCTGGCTAAATCTCTTTTTGGCCAAATCAATCCTTATCTTCAGGGATTTGAAAAAGAAATAAGTGGTAAACGATTTGGCTATCACTCTCCCCTACCTGATGTAAATACTTCCCTTTTGATCAGGGGACACGAAAACTACGAACCAATTGAATGGGAAACAGAACCAATACCAGATAATTACAATGGCGAGTTTGTTTCTTACATCTGGTTATTTGGCATGGATGTAAGTGCAAAGCCTGCCAGGTTCCATTTAAATGTAAATGGGAATGAAGTTGTCTCTTTTACTAATTCAAAAAAATCGATTCTTGGAGAAAAAAAGTTTGAAGGTAAGGATGGTGCTGAGTTGGTACTAAATACAACCATGCTGGATAAACATGAAGACCAGATGGGTATAGCAATTTTACGATTGCCTAAAAAATATTTTAAGCAAGGCGAAAAATCAATATTGAAGGTTTCCAGCAGCACCATGGATAATGCTGCATGGTTTATGACTTACAAATCCGGCATTGAAGAAAAAACAGACCTTTATCAAAATAAGGTTGTTGTAAAAGAGATTGATAAACTGTTTCACTCTATAAGTGTTGATTTTATCCATATTGGTGATGAGACAGATGCAACAATAACAATTGGTGACAAAGTAACCAAAACAACCCTTATTACAGGTTTTAATAAACTTGAGATCTATCTCCCTAAAGTAAAAAAGAAGAAGACCTTAAAAGCATTAGTTAAAATAGGCAATGAAAAAACCTCCCGAATTCCTTTTAAGCTGGAACCTGTAAAAGAATGGGAAATATTCATGGTACAGCATACTCACACCGATATTGGCTACACCAGACCTCAGACAGAAATATTACCAGAGCATTTACGGTTTATCGATCATGCTTTGGATTATTGTGATCAAACTGATGATTATCCGGATGCAGCAAAGTTCCGCTGGACCTGCGAAACATCCTGGTCTGTACGGGAATACCTTAGAACCAGACCTCAGGAACAGATTGACAGATTACTCAAAAGAGTGAAAGAAGACCGAATTGAGGTTACAGGTATGTTTCTTAATTATTCTGAGATAATCGATGAAAACTCCCTGGCTGCTCAACTTAAAACACTCAAGACTTTCAAAGACCTGGGTATTGATGTAAAAACGGCCATGCAGGATGATGTTAATGGCATTGCCTGGAGTCTGGTTGATTACTATAATAACACTGATGTGAAATATGTTGATATGGGAGTACACGCTCACAGGGCAAGAAAACCATTTAATCAACCGACAGCCTTTTGGTGGCAATCTCCATCAGAAAACCGGATGCTGGCTTACCGAAGCGAACACTATCAACATGGCAACACGCTGGGGATAACCAGCAGCCAGGATATTCTACGAAATAATTTATCTCAATACCTTACCAGCCTTGAAGATAAAGGATACCCTTATGATAAGATTTCACTACAGTTTTCTGGTTATGTAACTGATAATTCACCTCCTTCAACAAAAGCCTGTGATATAATTAAAGAGTGGAATGATAAATACGAATGGCCTAAGCTCAGAAGTGCATTGGCTAAAGACTTCCTTATCTACCTGGAAGAACAACATACTGATGATATTCCCAAACATAAGGTAGCATGGCCTGATTGGTGGACAGATGGAACAGCCTCTGCAGCCAACGAAACCAAACAGGTACGACAAACGCATACTCAAATTGGTGCGATTAGTTCTGCATTAGCTCTGGGTAAGGTTCTTGGTGTAAAGATTCCAAATAACATAGGAAATGATTTTGAGGCTGTATATGATAACCTTCTATTTTATGACGAACATACTCATGGAGCAGCTGAGAGCGTTCGTGATCCGCTCGTTGAGAATACTATTAACCAGTGGAATATGAAATCAGCCTATGCCTGGGAGGCTAAGAAAAAGGCCTTTGCCCTGGAAGAGAAAGTGTTGGCAAGCCTGGAACCTGCATTGAATAAATCTGATCAACCAATCATAGCAGTATTTAACACACTTAACTGGAAGAGATCGGGTATGATTCACATATTCCTTGAGAAAGAAATTGTACCGTCCGGAGCTGATTTTACCATTACAGATCTTAGTAATAAAGAAATACCATACCAGGAATATGACCAAAGGCCGGAAGGAAGCTATTTTGGATTGTGGGTAAAAGATATTCCTCCTATAGGATACAAAACTCTGAAAGTGAATATTGGAGCTAAAAGTGAATTGAAAGCAGGTCAGGAAATAGCATTTGAGAATAGTTTTTATGAAATAACCCTTGATGAAAACAATGGTTTAATCAGCAGGATTTACGACAAACAGCTTAGTCTAGATCTAATTGATAAAAACGACACCCTCTCATTAGGTAATGTAATCTATGAAGAATTGGCCAACCGACATGAAATGGAGCGACTTACCAGCTCTACACGGGACACCGTTTACAGACCGCTAACAAAAAAATGGTCCCTGATGAGTGAGATAAAAGTAACGCATAAGGAAAATGGTCCTATCTACAACAGTGTCTTCTTCAATGGCGTACTCGACAAGTGTTGTGATGAACGAGGAATTACTATTGAGCTCAGGTTATATCATTATCAAAAGAAAATTGAGCTTTTGTATAAAATGATAAAACTCCAGGTAAGATCTCCAGAAGGTTTGTATGTCTCATTCCCATTTAATCTTGATGATGGAAAACTTGCCTTCGAAGCCCAGGGAGGTGTGGTCTATCCGGGGATCAACCAACTGGAAGGGAGTTCTTCTGATTGGAATACAATCCAGAATTTTGCTGCAGTTAAAAATGAAAATGCTCAGATCGTTTTTGTGAGCGATGAGATCCCCCTGGTTCAGTTTGGGGATATCAATACAGGCAGATATTATTATCGCCTGAAGCCAAAGACCAATCATATATACTCCTGGGTATTAAACAATTACTGGGTAACCAATTTCAAAGCAAGTCAGGAAGGTGAACTGCGCTGGACATACCAAATCACATCCTCTGGTGACAACTCAGATATGTTTGCCACTAAATTTGGCTGGAGTGAAAGAACTCCTTTGCTTTCCAGAATAATGTTACCAACAAAGGGATCTGGTAAGACTGAGCTTGTCTCCAGAACATTGATAGACATTGATGATCCTAACTTACTTTTAGTAAGTAGTTCACTCTCAATGGACAGGAGTGGAATTATTCTTCATCTGAGAGAAGTTGAAGGCGGTAATGCTCAACTGGATATCGAAAAACTAATGAAAGGAACAGGAGCTGTAGAAGTTCAGGAGGTAAATGTGCTGGAAGAGAAATTAACAACCCTAACTGGTTCACTATTATTTAATCACCATCAAACTAAATTTCTAAAACTTATATTTGAATAATTTCAAATGAGAAGAAGAGAGTTTATCCTAAGTGATTGGAATCAATCTTACGAAAAAGGAAAAGCCGGAGAAGGATATGGTAGCGCCCATTATCCCAAAGGCAGGATTTGGCCTTTGGGCACCATCTCCAGGCCAATGACAATAAAAGATAAAGAAGAAATTAAATTCTGCCTTAATCAGCTGGTACGCAATCATGAACCCACTGGCTTTATTCATGAAACCTATAAAAAAGATGACCCGCTGGACTTCACAAGGTCATGGTTTTCCTGGGCCAATACTTATTTTGGAGAACTTGTTTTAAAGTTAGATAAACTATATCCTTCTTTACTTTAAATTCAATATGAGAAAACAACTTACAATGAATTCATACCAAAAACCATTTAGTAGTTATTTAAAGGTAGCTACTCTGCTTATCACAGGCATTTTATTATTAACTGCGTGTAGCAAAGAAAAAGTCGAAAAGGATACTCATGGCATTAGTATTATTCCACTACCTACTGAAATGAATTTGGGAGGAGGATATTATGCTGTACCTGAAACCTTCAATATATATCTTCATAATGAGAATCCTGATCTCAAAGGTGTGGCCGAATACTTGATCAATCGTTTAGCCAATGCATCTAAAAATTCATTTCAGATAGTCGGGCAAGCTGGTGAATTAACTGAAGATGGTATTCATTTCCTGATAGTGGATGATCCTAAACTGGGGGAAGAAGGATATCGTATAGAAATTAACAAGTCGATAGTAATCACAGCCAACGAACCTAATGGCATTTTTTACGGCACACAAACACTCCTGCAACTATTACCACCTGAAATCATGGGGAACGAACCTATCGAAGTTGCTCTGAAGATTCCTAAGGTAAGAATAGAGGATATCCCCCGATTCCAGCACAGGGGTATGATGCTCGATGTATGCAGACATTTTATGACGGCTGACTCTGTTAAAAGGTTTATCGACCTGCTGGCTATGCATAAGATGAACTCTTTCCACTGGCACCTTACTGAAGACCAGGGGTGGAGAATAGAGATCAAGAAGTACCCCAAACTAACAGAGATTGGTTCGAAAAGGAAGGAAACAATAGTAGCTAAAAGTTTTAATCCCTATGTTGGAGATGGAATACCTCATGAAGGTTTCTACACTCAGGAAGAGATCAAAGACATTGTGCAATATGCAAAGGAAAGATATGTCAATATCATTCCCGAAATTGAGTTTCCGGGTCATTCAAGTGCTGTACTTTCCGCATATCCACACCTGGGTTGTACCGGAGGACCTTATGAGGTAGCCACTGTTTGGGGTGTTCATGAAGATGTTCAGTGCGCTGGCAATGAAGAGGTATATAAGTTTGCAGAAGATGTTCTTACCGAGGTAATGGAACTATTTCCATCAAAATACATTCATATTGGTGGTGATGAATGTCCAAAAACCAGGTGGGAAGAATGTAAGAAGTGCCAGACAAAAATTAAAGAAGAGGGTTTGAAAGATGAGCACGAACTACAGAGCTACTTTATTAGAAGATTAGAAAAAATTCTTAATAATAATGGTCGTGACCTTATTGGATGGGATGAGATTCTCGAAGGTGGACTGGCCCCTAATGCTACGGTAATGTCATGGCGTGGGATGAAAGGAGGAATTGAAGCAGCCAAACAAAATCACAGGGTTATCATGTCACCTGTATCACACTGTTATTTTGATCACTATCAGGGTGATCCTGATCTTGAGCCTTTAGCCATTGGAGGGTATACTTCTTTAAGAAAGGTTTATTCGTTTGAACCAATTCCTGAAGAACTAAGTGCAGAAGAATCTAAACTCATCCTGGGGGCTCAGGCTAACTTATGGACTGAATATATCCCTAATTACAGACATGCTGAATATATGGTTACACCAAGAATATCTGCCCTGGCTGAAGTGGTTTGGTCAAAATCCGAAAGTCGTGATTGGGAAAATTTTCAACAGAGAATAAAAACACAGATATTACGGTTCGAGGCAATGAATGTTAATTATAGTAAGGGCTCATATAAAATCAGTTTTACTCCCGGATTCAATAAAGACAATAAACAATTAAGTGTATCACTCACGACAGATAGAGATGATATTAAAATCCACTATACTACTGATGGATCCAACCCAACAGAATCATCTCTTGTTTACTCTTCTCCGATACCAATTAATGAAACAACAACTATTAAAGCCGGATCGTTTCTCTATGGTGAACTCATCGGAAAACCATATGAAAAAGAAGTTGAAATACACAAGGCTGTCGGCAAGAAGGTTAATTATGAAACTCCTTATAGTCCAAAATATACTGCTGGCGGTAATTTAGGATTAGTTGATGGCATGTTTGCTCCTGTTGAAACACAAAAAGAAAGGTGGCAGGGATTTGATGGTACTGATTTTTCTGTGGTGGTTGATCTAGGAGAAGAAAGCGAAATCATAAAAATAGTTACCAGCTATCTGCATAAACCAAATTCATGGGTATACAGACCCAATAAGGTAGAATACTTTGTCTCATCAGATGGTATTGAATATAGTCCTATCTTTGAACAACAAAGCAGCATCAGCATAAAAAATAGCGACCTTCAAAAAGAGGACTTTATTTCATCTTTTGAAGCCCTCAAAGCCAGGTATATCAAAGTGTTTGCTGAAGGTGTAAAGCAGAATCCTCAGTGGCATCCTAATCCCGGTGGTAAAAGCTGGATATTTGTTGACGAAATTGTTATTGAATAACCCTTTTTAAAGATTGACGAAATGAAAAAAATATTAACTCCAAAATTTATTGCAACAACAATATTAATCAGTTTCCTAATTTCATGTCAGCAACAAAATGGTGATGACAGAACAAGTAGCCCTAATATTGTGTTAATATTTATTGATGATATGGGTTATGCAGATATCAGCAGTTTTGGTGCTACTGATTACAACACACCCAATATTGATCGAATTGCTAATGAAGGTATGCGTTTTACCAATTTTTATGTATCACAGGCTGTTTGTAGTGCTTCCAGGGCATCCTTACTTACAGGCTGCTATTCAGAGAGGGTAAGCATACGAGGTGCCTTAATGCCGGGATCAAACAAAGGGATAAATCCAGATGAAACACTGATACCAGAGATGTTGAAAGAAAAAGGATACGCAAGCGCAATTTTTGGCAAATGGCACTTGGGTCATCATGAGCAATTTTTGCCTCTCCAGCATGGTTTTGATGAGTACCTGGGATTGCCTTACTCTAATGATATGTGGCCGGTTGGGTATGATGGTTTACCTGTAGATAGCGGGAAAAGAAAATCTAATTATCCGCCACTGCCACTAATTGCAAACAACCAGGTAATCGATACTATTGCCAATCTTGATGACCAGGGAGAACTTACACGAATTTACACTGAAAAAGCCGTTGAATTTATTAGCAAAAATAAAGACAATCCTTTTTTCCTCTACCTCCCTCATTCTATGGTACATGTTCCTATAGCTGCATCAAAAGCATTTAAAGGAAAAAGTGGCAAAGGTCTTTTTGCAGATGTTATGATGGAGCTCGACTGGTCGGTCGGTGAAGTTATTGAGGCATTAAAAGAAAATGATATTTATGATAATACACTGGTAATCTTCACAAGCGATAATGGCCCCTGGCTGAATATGGGGAACCATGCAGGATCAGCCTTGCCATTACGAGGTGCTAAAGGCAATATGTGGGAAGGAGGTCCCAGAGTGCCCACTGTAATGCAATGGCCTGCTAAAATACCTGCTGGTATTGAATCAGACAATATATCCTCTACAATTGATATATTGCCAACACTGGCTGAGATTATCGGTACAGAACTCCCCAAGAATAAAATAGATGGAGTTAGTATTCTTCCTGTTTTAAAAGGAGAAAAAGGAGCAAAACCACGCGATAGTTTTCTGTTCTATTATGGTGGAGAATTAATTGCAGTAAGGAAAGACAACTGGAAACTTGTATTTCCACATACCTACCGATCATATGAAGATGTGATCCCAGGGAAAGACGGATTCCCCGGGCCTTATGCTATTGGGAAGACCACCGAGCCTGAATTATATAATTTGGAAAACGACATTGGAGAAACTGAAAATCTTTTAGCTCAAAATCCGGAAATTGTAAGAGAGCTGGAATCTATTGCTGCTACAGCACGTGAAGATTTAGGTGACAGACTCCAAAAGGCAAAAGGTAAGGGAGTTCGTGAACCAGGTAGAATTCAGCAAGAATTAACAAGAGTTGATCATTTGGCTGTTGGGAAGAAAATAGAAATTTTCAGCGAATACAACTGGCAATACTCCGGAAGTGGAGACAGTACGTTAATAAATGGTATTCTGGGTAGTTTTGATCATTCTGATACACAATGGATTGGGTTTTACGGAAATGATTTGGAAGCAATTATTGATCTTCAAAAAGAGATGCCTTTGCAAAAGATTGATTGTGGTTTCCTCATAAACCAGGGATCATGGATCTTCAGCCCTGAATTCATAACCATATCGCTCTCGAATGACGGAGAGAATTATGAAGTAGAAAAAACTTTTAAAACAGATGCCCGGGGAAAATCTAATTCGCAGGTTAAAAGATTCTCTACATCCCTCAACAATAAGAAAGCACGATACATTAAAATAAGTGCAAAAAGCATACCTGCATGCCCGGAATGGCATATTGGCAGAGGTGAAAAAGCCTGGTTATTTGTAGATGAAATTGTTGTGCAGTGATTACTCTTTCTTATAGAGTTCCACTTCTTTCCCAGACAACCTTAATGCTAAGACTGTAATATATTTATCAGTCACAGATTCAGGCACGTCAATAAAAACAACTCCGGGGATCTTGCTCCACCAGGGCTTCATTTTAACCTCATGGTTAAGTTTAGTTCCATTACCAACAACCCAGATATTCAGAATCTCATTTTTTATCCCTTTTAGCATAAGAGGTCCATTAGGCTTACCTGTAACAAACAAGTAAATAATATTCTCTCCTCTTGCCCTGGTAGAAGGTCCATTGAAGTATTCTCTTGGTATTCCTGCCTGGGTTCCAAATATTGCTTTTTCATGCTTGCTCGTCCAATAGCCCATTTCTTTTAGAATGTTAACCTGCTCAGGTGGAATGGTGCCATCTGCCATCGGACCAATGTCCAGCAGTAGATTACCTCCGTTGGCAATTACATCAGAAAATATCCTTATTATCTGGTAGGGTGTTTTATAGTTGGTGTCATTTCCCTGGTAACCCCATGAGTCATTCATGGTCATGCATAATTCCCAGTATTTATCTTTTGGTTTGTGAATTGGCAAACCTTGTTCAGGTGTTGCATAATCACCATAACCTTGCAAACGACTATTAATAATCACCTGGTTGTTTTTCGAGAGAAGCAACTCTCTTATTTCTTTTGCCTTCCATTTTTCTGCACTCTGTTCCCAGTCGCCATCGAACCAAACCAGATCTGGGTTATAGTTATCCATCACCTCTTCAATCTGTCCGAAATTAAATTTCACAAACCTGTTCCAGCGTGCAGAATCCTTTTCATACCTCCTTTCTTTCTTGGTAAATTTAGGATAGTCCTCATGCGACCAATCGAGCAGGCTATAGTAGATACCCACCTTTATATCCTGCTTTCTTAAACTCTTTACAAATGGGTTTAGCAAATCCTTCCCAGCAGGAGTTTTCTTAACCACATTTAAATCACTATATTTTGAATCCCATAAGGCTACGCCATCATGATGCTTTGAGGTTATCACTGAATACCTTGCTCCACTTTCCTTTATCAGTTTAACCCACTCTTTTGGTTTATAGTTTTCAGCAGTGAAACCATCGAGTTGCTTCATATAATCATCGTACCCAATTAATCCATTAAAAAACGACCAAGATTCATCAATACCATTTACACCATAAATACCCCAGTGAATAAATATTCCGAGTTTAGCATCTGCAAACCACTCAAATCTGGTGGAGTCGGCTTTTATTGGTTGAGCATTAGAGTCACTTATCGATAATGCAAATACCAAAACGAATAATAGGCTTAAAAATCTTTTCATCTATACAATTTATTGAATTTTGATAGTCCAAGCATACTTGCCTTTTGGCAACTTCTGGTATGATTTGGGTACTTTAATCACTATTCCCTGCTCAGCTTTCTTCCATTTAAGTGCTGCGCCATTACCCAACAAGCTAATCTTTGCATCCTTATCAGGAGAAATCGAAGGTAGTATCACTTCTTTTGGCAAACCGGTTTCTTCTTCATTACCAAGATAGATTGCATAAATCGCATCCTCTTTTTTTGTATAGCAAACCTGTCCCTCTTTATAAGGTGCCATGGCACGTGTGCCATAGATCGCCTCACTGTTTATTCCCATCCAGTCACCCATTTCCTCCAATAAAACATAGGCTTCATCATGCCATTTTCCATCAGGTCCGGGAGCAATATTAAACAAGAGGTTCCCTCCTTTTGCCACAATATCTACTAACAAATGAATAGCTTCTCTACCGCTTTTATACTTCGCATTAGGTACCCATGACCAGCCCCCTCCTGCTATGATACACGATTCCCATGGGTAAGGTAACGCCTCTTCCGGCACTCTGTTCTCTGGGGTAAGGTAATTTTGGTTTGGCCCGGAAACAGCCCTGTCAACCACTATTAATCCGGGTTGCGCTTCTCTGGCTTTCTCAACAAGTTCATCCATACGGATATCCTGGTTAACCATATGATGCTTAAGATATCCTGTTTTTGAATCATCCAGTTTTCTATGATGCCAATTAACTACACTTTCCTTTGTTTCTTTGGCAACCCAGCCTCCATCAAGCCATAAAATATCAACTTTACCATAATCTGTCATTAACTCCATGATCTGGTTATGGGTAAAATCAACGAATTTGTTCCATTTTTCCGGGTACAGGTCCGGATCGTAGTTCACATTCCTGTCTCGTGGTGGAAAGTATGGATCCCAGTAATAATCGTTGTTCCAATCTGGCTTGGAGAAATAGGCTCCAGCCCACATTCCCTCTGCCCGAAATGCATCGAAAATTTCTTTAGTGATATTGGCTTTAGGATTCGAATGGAATGCACATCCGGGATCAGTTACCTTATAATCTGTCTGCTTTGTGTCAAACATTGAAAATCCATCATGGTGTTTAGTGGTAAAAACCACATATTTCATACCGGCATCTTTGGCGGCCTGAGCCCATTTATCAGGATTAAAATCTACCGGATTAAAGGTGGTCTTAAGGTTTTCATATTCCTTAACATACTCAAAGTAGTTATTCGGATTACTTCCTTTCTTTCGCCCACACCATGGATAATCTTCAGGGCTAAGAGACCAGGACTCCACAATTCCCCACTGGCTATAAGCTCCCCAATGCATTAACAATCCAAATTTGAGGTCTTGCCACTGTTCCAGTTTTTCCAGAACCAGCGGATCATCTTCAGGGTAATACTTTTGCTCTTCATGTTGGCCAACTACATTGATTGAGCTCAGCAAAAATGTGAATAGTAGAACACTTAATATAAAATTTTTCATAATAGCTACCACTTTATTTATCATACTAAACTAATGTGAAAATTACTCCAAATTTTAGTTAAAAACCAGTTGAGAATAACAAACTCAAATACCCGTATAAATTCATTTCAGTTCATCATTTTAACCCTATATTTGATCTAAATCGAATTGTAAAATGCAGATTATTAACATTTTAAGATGAAGTTTTACTCCCGCAAGATTATTCTGATAATATCAGCTCTTTTATTAATTATAGGATGTGCTTCAGAATCCACAGAATATAGATTAGATAACTGGTCGATAAGTATTGACTCAAAAGGTCAGATTACAAACTTATCCAGTAATGGAATAAATTATGCAGAAGTAAATCAGAAGCCAGTATTGCTTTCATTAAAAGTCGATTCTACAATAATAAATCCAATTGCAGCTACAATTACCAATAACAAGGATCAGATAAAACTTGATTTTGAAAATGGGATAAGCGCAGAAGTTCGTGTAATCCCTAAAGAAAAACATATAACATTCGAGCTAATATCAATATCTGACGACTCCAACATTGATGCTGTTATATGGGGTCCTTTTGCAACAATCATAAACAAGAGCATAGGAGAAACCATTGGGATAGTTCAAAACGATGAGTTTACATTTGGTCTTCAAGCACTAAACCTAAAAACACTGGGAGGATACCCCTGGAAAGATGATGATCACCTACCCCAGATGAATATTTTTGAACAGGATGATTACGATGATTTCTTAAACGGTAAAGGAGGTGTACTCTATTCTGTGGAAGCTGCTAAACCAACCGGTTATGGGAGTTCATTGCAAGCATATACCCGAAACAGGAAACAGGACAGGGTAATCGAAAACTGGCGTCATGACAGATATCTGGCTCCGACATACAATGATGGAGGTGTTCTTGGATCAAAAATTGCACTTTTTGGATGTAAGACAGATTCAACACTTGCTACAATTGGAGAAATCGAAGTAGCAGAAGGATTACCACACCCAACCATCAATGGCAAATGGATAAAAACATCCCCGGTTATTAATTCCTCTTATTTAATAATGAGTTTTACCGAAGACAATATTGATGCGTGCATTGATTACACAAAAAAATCAGGATTCGGTTATTTATATCATGGACATCCATTTGAATCCTGGGGTCATTTCCCGCTACTTCCAGATCAGTTTCCCAATGGTTGGGATGGAATGAAAGCCTGTGTTGATAAGGCAGAAGCACAAGGTGTTTACATTGGCACACATACTTTGACCAACTTTATTAACACAAAAGATAGTTATGTAACTCCTGTACCGGATTCCAGGTTGGCTAAAGTTGGAAATAGTGTTTTAATAAATGAAATTGACAATACACAAACAGAAATTGAAATAGAAAGTCCGGATTTTTTCAACCAGTATAAAAAAAACCATTTAAAAAGTGTTGTTATAGGTAATGAAATAATCAGATATAGCTCTGTTTCTGAATCTGAACCCTGGACACTTAAAGATTGTGAACGCGGTGTATTTGGTACTACGGCTTCAAATCACAATCAGGGAACTACAATAAGCAAATTAGCTGATCATGGATACAAAGTATTCCTCGGTGATGTGGATCTGAATAAAGAGATGGCAGAAAACATTGCCAAATTTATGAACCAGACAGGTGTACGAATGCTTGATTTTGATGGACTGGAAGGTGCTCATTCAACAGGAATGGGTAATTACGGAGAGGTGCTTTTTGCCCAGCAGTGGCATGATGCTTTGAATGAAAATATTAAAAACCATTATTTGCTCGGTGCCAGCAGGCCCGGGCATTATTTCTGGCATTTATACTCTCGAATGAACTGGGGAGAGCCATGGTATGCCGGTTTCAGGGAAAGTCAGACAGAATACCGCCTAAAAAACCAGGCTTACTTTAAAAGAAATCTGATGCCCGGAATGCTGGGTTGGTTTAAAATGACTCCCAGTACTACCACAGAAGATATTGAATGGTTGATGGTCCGTTCTGCTGCTTATAATGCAGGTTTTGCTTTTGTTACCTCACTTGAAACCCTTGAAAAAAATGGAAAAACAGAGGAAATATTCTCTATCCTTAACACCTGGGAAACTGCACGGCTAAATGGTGTGTTTACACAAGAGTTACAAGATAGAATGCTGGATTTATCAAGTGAATTTCGTTTAAAGAAAACAGCAGATGGAATACTTAATCTCACTCAAGTCTTTTCAAATAAGTTCACTCATGAGAAAAAGGTAAGGCAACCGGGTGAACCACTTTACTCAACTTTTGAGTTCGAAAATAATTCACACGAACAACCATTGAACTTTATTATTACTGCAATGGATTCAGATCTTTCAAGCATAATAATTGAGATTAACAATCACAGGACTATAGATCTTCCTATAGAACTGAAGAAAGGGCAAAGCATTAAATATACAAACCAGGAATCCGCCATTGTCTATGATAATAATTGGAATGAAATAAACACTGTTCCAATAATTAAGGAACAACTCAATATCCAAAAAGGGGATCAATCCATTACGTTCGACTGCACGTTTACCAATACGAGCGATAAACCTCTGGCTAAAGTTGAGCTAATTGTATTAGGTGAACCTGAAAAGATAAACTAATCCCCTATAAATCACCTAAACTGGTAGTAGCATCGATGCTACTACCAGTTTAAGAGTAACTTCTACTCTTATCGTTATATCTTTGCACAAATTACAAGCATGAAGCGAGTTGTTGTCGGTTTATCAGGAGGTGTTGATTCCAGTGTGGCTGCTTACTTACTCAAGGAGCAAGGCTACGATGTTATTGGTATGTTCATGAAGAACTGGCATGATGACTCTGTAACAATCAGTGATGAATGTCCCTGGCTGGAAGACTCCAACGATGCCATGCTTGTGGCCAACAAACTAGGCATCCCCTTCCAAACAATCGACCTAAGTGTTGAGTATAAAGCACGTATTGTTGATTATATGTTTGAGGAGTACCAGCAAGGTCGCACACCTAACCCGGATATTCTTTGTAACCGTGAAATAAAATTCGATCTGTTCCTCGAAGCCGCCATGAAGCTTAATGCAGATTATGTGGCCACAGGACATTACTGTCGTAAAGAGAAAATCAATGTTGATGGTGAGAAAAAATACCGATTATTAGCTGGCAAAGACCCAAACAAAGACCAAAGTTATTTCTTATGCCAATTAACACAGGATCAGCTGGCCAAATCATTATTCCCGATTGGAGAGCTGCTTAAACCTGAGGTAAGAGCAATTGCCAAAGAGCAAGATCTGGTAACAGCAGAGAAGAAAGACTCACAAGGGCTGTGTTTTATTGGTAAGGTACGATTACCCGATTTCCTTCAACAACAATTAAAGCAAAAAACCGGAAAGGTAATAGAGGTGCCTGAAGATTCACCCATTTTTGAAAGTGAAGAGCTAGCTGAATCTGCATCAGAGCTTGAGAAACTGAAGGCCTTAACAAAACCATATGTTTATAGTTCTAAATGTGGTAAAGTGCTTGGTGAGCATAGGGGGGCTCATTATTTTACGATTGGACAGCGTAAAGGACTGGGTATTGGCGGTACGCCCCTGCCAATGTTTATAATTGATACAGACACCAAACAGAACATAATTTATACCGGACAGGGTGAAAACCACCCGGGTTTGCTTCGTAAAGGTTTATTTGTAAAGAAAGAAGATATTCATTGGGTAAGACCAGATCTGGCACTTCAGCCGGGAGAAAAAATGGAATTCGAAGCCAGGATTCGTTACCGTCAACCATTGGGTAAAGCTACACTCCACATGAAAGAAAATGGGCTGTATGTGATTTTTAAAGACAAGCAAAAAGCAATTGCTGCTGGTCAATTTGTTGCCTGGTACGATAACGAAGAACTTATTGGTTCTGGTGTGATTAATTAAATTTATGAGTATCAAAAAAGTATTCAGAATAATTCTCCTGTTGCTATTAAGTTACATCCTGGTAACCGGAATTGCCTATTTGTTCCAAAAGAACTTTATATATCAGACTGATACCCTTGAAGAAGATTATCCGTTCCATTTCGAAAACAATTTCAAGGAGGTCAACATACCATCAGCAGAAGGTGAAACGTTGAATGGATTAATCTTCGAACCTGATTCAGGAACATCTAAAGGACTGATCCTCTATTTTCATGGCAATGCCGATAATATGCAGCGCTGGGGCAATTATTCGGTAGATTTCACCCGACTCGGTTATACAGTGTTAATGATTGATTACTCCGGTTACGGAAAAAGTACAGGATCTCCTTCTGAAAAGATACTTTATCAAAATGCAGAAGACACCTGGCTGTGGGCACAAGAAAACTTACCATCAGAAAAAAATATCATTTACGGGAGATCTTTAGGGGCAGCTGTCTCTTCTAACCTGGCCACCAAACATACTGCAGATCTCCTTATATTGGAAACACCATTTTACAGGATGCTACAGGATCATTTAAAAATATTCTTTCCCCTTGGTTTACGCTGTGAATTCCCGAATTATGCTAATATCCCTCAGATAAATTATCCCATCATAATTCTCCAGGGAACTAACGATTGGGTAGTTTCTTATAACTCTGCTGAAAAATTAGCAACCTTATTAAAACCAACAGACAGGTTTGAAGTAATTGAAGGTGGTGACCATAAAAACTTGCGAGAATTTGATAAGTATCATTTAATTCTTGAAGAAATCCTGTAGTAAAAAAATGAAATCCTACAGTAAAACTTCCTAAATAACATCAGTTCGATATAACAAAAACTTAAACCACAACAAAAAACGTCATTCAGAGGCTTCCTGGGATGGATTTGTGTGTTGGTAAGCCGTAGGAATCCCAATATGGGGACTCCACGATCTATTAATTTCGCTTCGCTCCAATAAATAGCCCTCTGAGTGACGGGTTAGCGTTTTTTGTTGATCTCTTGTGTCGAGCTCACGTTAAATGATATTATGAGGATACTCTTTCTCCCTGTTTTACAAAGCCAGTACACCTGGGTTCTTAATAACAGCATATTAAATCTCAATAGATCCCTGAATAGTCACATCATTACCCTAATGATCTGGCACTCTCATTATTGGGAAGCATGAGAACTAGCCTCTTAGCTATCAATTATTTTACATAAAATGATGGGGATATTCACGCTCTCGATTTTGGAACTGAAGAATTTCATCCTTTACAACAACTCCCTGATCTACATTAATGGCATCACGAATAGTGGCATCTTTTTCCCATGCTTCTTGTCCTTTGAGAACTGTTGGAAGATGAACAATTAATGCAGCAGAAATTGATCTAGACGCGCTTTCCCATAAGTAGCTTGGTGTATGATCCACAGCGTAGTAGTCTACATGATCAATCGCAAACATTGGATTCTTAAATGTTGTTGGTTTGGCAAAATAAAAACCCATTCCTTCATCACAACTCACATCAATAATTAATGCCCCCTTTTTTAAGCATGATTTTTCATCATAAGTCACAAAATCCATGGGATCATTTGGATCCTGGAATGTGCCATTAATGATAATTTCCGATTCGCTAATAAATTCTGTCAACGGTCTTTCTGATCCATCATGCTCCACTACCAACATCCGTGCTTCACCTTTATTTCCCTTTCTTATTCGAACATAATGCACATCAAGGATTTCTTCTCTAACCTCATGATCAGGTCTTTGAATACAAATAGTTATATCTCTAAAACCATGTGCCTTCAGTGCATAAATAGCTCCCCTGCTTACAGCTCCGAAACTAAATATAATAACCTTTCGCTGATTTCCATAGTGGCCATCAATCCCTCTTAGCTGTAAAGCATGAAGGACAGCAGAATAACCTGCCATTTCATTGTTTTTATAAAAGGTATGACGTCCACGTTGACCATCTGGAGACCAAACAAACATATCTTCAAAAGCTATCAGGGTTAATTTGCGATCGATAGCTACTTGAGTTATTGCACTTTGCTGGGCACAATGAGGATACCCCCAAAGAACACCTTCTTCCTTTAATTCTTCCAAATCAGATAAGACAGGTTTGGCAATAATAACTGATCCAATATCTCTTAAGAGTTCACTTCTGGAAGCTATTCCTCCTGAAAGCGATGCAATTTCATCATCTTCAACTTTAAAGGGTTTACCATAACCCTTTTCAAAGACTAATTGATTTCTAATCTTACGAGGAAGCCTTAATAAATGATCGGGATGAATGGGCAGCCTTAGTTCATCTTCTTTTTTAGAAGTTCCAACAACTCCAATAGTATTCATAAACATTATTAAATAATTAGGACTGCCTATTAATAGAATAAGCTGTGAATCCTTACCTGATGTGTATTATGTGGAAGTGATGGCAACATCTTACATCGAATGAATCACCAAAATTCAATTATAGTGAGAATTCGTCTAACAAATAATAAGCTTAAACGAAGAATATAGAATTGAAAAAATCCAACTCAAAGTTACCAATTTAGAAACAAAGATTAGACTTTAATCTTGTGGATTTAAAAGTCACTAAATATGCTAATCAGAAATTCATTATGAATGGATTTCTCATTGTATCTTATTTTAGCTACATTGAGAATTATTTTATCCTGATGTACATATTTATAATATCGATAACCTCTTTTTACCTTGCTGTTTGTATAATATTCTATTTTTTTCAGCACTTTATCTTTTTCAGACCGGAGATTTTACCAAGCTCATTTAAATACAAGTACCCTTTCCCATTTACGGAGCTTCAATTCGATATGGAAGATGGTGCACGAATAAATGGCATCTACTTCACAGTACCTTCATCAAGAGGTGTGGTTTTCTATTTAAAAGGTAATTCGAGGAGTATTAAGGGTTGGGGGAAATTTGCCAAGGATTTCCTTAGTAACGGATATGACTTCCTGATGATAGACTATAGAGGATTTGGTAAAAGTAAAGGCAAAAGGTCTCAAAAAAGACTATTCAATGACACACAATACATGTATAAATGGCTTCGAAAAAACTACGATGAAGAAAATATTGTCTTATATGGCAGATCATTGGGTAGTGGTATAGCTGCCAGGTTAGCTTCCTGGAACAATCCGAAGTTGCTCATACTCGACTCACCTTATTTCAGTTTCTATCACAACCTTAAGCGATATATGTTCTGGACCCCCTTGAACTGGTTGCTTCGATACGATCTACGTACAGACCAATACCTGAAAACAACCTCATGCCCAGTCTACATTATCCATGGTACTGATGATTTTCTGATACCTTTCCGTCAGTCCGTAAAACTCCATCAACTCTACCCTGATAAGGTTAAGTTGATTCCCATAAAAGAGGCACATCATAATAATCTACAAGACTATAACGAGTATTATCACGCACTATATGATTGCCTGAATTTAGAGGTTACAACTGAAGAAGAATGAAGGAACAAACACCTCAAATAACCTTAGTTTATGATATCCTGGCATATCAATTAGGTCGGTTCCCTCAAAAAAGAGCCGTTAATTCATTCAAGGATGACCAATGGAAATCCTTATCAACAGGTGAATTAATCAAAAGAGTTAATAATTTCTCCTGTTGGCTTATTAGTCAAAACCTGAACAAAGGAGATATGGTAGCCATTATGCCACTACAAGGTAATCCGGAGTGGTTAATCATTGATTTTGCCTGTCAGCAATTAGGGGTTATTGTTGTTCCCGTTCATCCAACATCTACAAGAGATGAATTAGATCTTATATTGAAAGAGACTAAACCTGCCATGCTAATTGTTGCTGACCAGAATCTTCTATTAGAGGCTCAGGAGAAGACACAAGGAAGTGTAAAAATCTATTCTCTGGCAGACAATCAGAATCAACATTATCTGTCAGGGCTTGATCATATTGCCGACCAGGAGGAAATAAATGAATTAATGGTAAGAAAGGAGCAGGTAAAACCTGATGACATTTTTACTATTATGTACACATCAGGTACATCCGGAGAGCCTAAGGGCGTTGTATTAACACACCATAACATGGTAAGCAATATTCTGTTTACGCTGGCCGCTTTCCCTCTTGAAGCTTCCCTAAAAGTGATGAGCTTTCTTCCTTTCAGCCATATATTCGAAAGAAGCAGTTGTTATGCTTACCTTGCCTGTGGCACTAATATCTATTTTGTTGAAAACAGAGACACATTTTTAAGGGACTTTAAGTCAGCAAAGCCCTATTTTACCACGGCTGTTCCAAGAGTATTGGAAAAAATGTATGATTACCTTTATCAGCAGGCTCATAGTCAGAATCTTTTGAAAAAGACAATAACAACCTGGGCATTTAAGGTTGCAGAAAAATACTACAAGTCTAAGAAACCGGGAATTCGACTTAGCATTAAGTTATTCATTGCGCGAATAATGGTGTTAAGGCTTTGGACAAAGCAATTAGGTGGTAAACTTGAATGCATAGTTGTGGGTGCAGCTTCCCTTCGACCCGAAATAGCCAGGATGTTCTCAGCTGGTAAAGTCAGAATTAGAGAAGGCTATGGCATGACAGAAACTTCTCCTTTAATTTCATTAAACCGTTTTGATCCGGGCTTAAACAGGTTTGGGACAGTTGGTATTCCCATTCCTGCAGTCAACTTAAAAATTGATAATCCGGATGAAAATGGTGAGGGAGAGATATGGGTTAAAGGCCCGAATGTTACCAGTGGATATTATAAAAGGCCCGAACTCAACAAAGAGGTTTTTGAAAATGGCTGGTTTAAAACTGGTGACATAGGAAAAATTATTGATAAAAGATTCCTTCAAATTACAGATAGAAAGAAAGATATTTTTAAAACATCAACGGGTAAGTATGTAGCCCCTCAACCACTAGAAAATCAGCTTAAAACATCCCCTTTTATTGAACAGGCAATGGTGATTGGATTTAACAAACCATTTATTGTTGCGCTAATAGTTCCCAATTTTAAAAATCTTGAAGACTGGTGCTATGAACAAGGCATTCATTGGACATCCGCTCAGTACATGACACACAATATAAAAGTGGTAGAAAAAATAGAAAAAGAAATAGAAGAAATCAATTTAATTCATGCTCGTTACCAGCAAGTAAAGAAAATCCATCTATGTTATGAAGAGTGGACAGTAGATAATGAAGCCTTAACTGGTACCCATAAGTTGAATCGAAATAAGATAATGCAAGGCTATCAAAAGGATATCAATAAATTATATGAATAAATTAATAAGATAATTGGCTATACATTCGATTTTTTAAGGATTATAATGTAGTTTTCAGCATAGTTATAAAGAAAACCAATAATAACAAGTATGGGAAGACCTCCAACTAAACCAAAAAAATTAAGAGACGGATTTTATATTGAAGTAAGAAACAAAAGGTCAAATACAGGTGTAAAGGTAAGAAGGGATACTGAAGAACAGATGAATCAGGCAATTCGTGAATATGAACGAAGCAAAGACGTGATTGTTTTGGGTGAGTATAAAAATGGCAAACCTATAAGTGGCCCTAAAGGAAAAAAATAATCAGTTAATTGATCATACATAAAAAACCCCATCCGCCAGTTGGCAGATGGGGTTTTCTTTATTTCAGATCACTTTTAAAGTGTAATTCCTATAAATGTTTTAAATGCAATTCCCATAAGACCAGTGATCAGCATTGTAATTCCTAATCCTTTTAGGCCGTCAGGCACATTTGAATACTTCAGTTTTTCACGAATAGCAGCCAGGGCTATTATCGCAAACCAGAATCCTACTCCTGAGCCAAATCCAAAAACTGTAGCTTCTGATAATGTATAATCTCTTTGTACCATAAAAAGAGAACCACCCAGAATTGCACAGTTTACTGCAATCAATGGGAGGAATATACCTAAAGCGCTATATAATGCTGGTGAAAACTTCTCAACAATCATTTCTACCAATTGCACCATTGATGCTATTACGGCTATAAACATGATAAACTGGAGAAACTCCAGGTTTAATTCGGCAAAGTTAGGGCCAAGCCATGACAGAGCACCTTCCCTGAGAATGTATTCCTGTACAAGCCAGTTGATCGGTGCAGTAATTGTTAATACAAAAACCACAGCAATACCAAGGCCAAAGGCAGTAGAAACTTTTTTAGAGACAGCAAGGTATCCACACATGCCTAAGAAATAGGCGAACACCATGTTGTCAATAAATATCGATTTTATTCCAAGATTAATTAAATCCATTACTTAACAATTAATTATGTTCAACATAACCTGACTTTGTCCTCTGTATCCAGATCAGGAGACCTAAAACTATAAATGCCCCAACAGAATCAATAAACAAACTATTGGTTGGTATGAGGGATGCATCATAGATTTTAATATTGAAAACTGTTCCGGATCCAAGAAATTCCCTAAAGAAGGCAACTGTTAGAATTATCCATGCATAACCAAATGCACTACCAAATCCATCCAATACTGAGTCCCATGGTTTATTACCTAAAGCAAAAGCCTCCAATCTACCCATCACAATACAGTTTGTAATGATTAGCCCTACAAATGCTCCTAATACTTTAAACATTTCGTAGTTGTATGCTTTCAAAACTTCACTTACCAGCGTCACGAATGTAGCAATTACTCCTAATTGAACTATAATTCTTACTCGACCCGGTACCAGGTTTCTTAGCAATGAAATTATAAGATTAGAAAAAACCATCACAAAAATCACGGAGATTGACATAATTAGTGTCGGCTCCATTTTAATTGTAACTGCCAAAGCAGAACATATTCCTAGTACCTGAATAGTTATGGGATTATTGTCACTGAGTGGGTCTGTTAAGAATTTCCTCCTTCTTTTAGAAAACATCGCTTCGCGCGGTGCTTTTTCTACTACAGGTTCTAATGTTTCCGTGCTCATAATTTTGCCTGATTCTTAGTTTTTTCAATAAAACCTTTATAACAATCTAAATATTCTTTCAACATGGCATTTACACCATTTGCAGTAAGTGTTGAGGCTGACAATCCATCTACTTCGTGTGGACCAAATAATGAAGGATCATTCTTTTCTCCTTTCAGCATCATAATTGAAACCAACTCATCACCTTCAAAAATGGTTTTTTCCTTATAACGATCCTGTACATCCTTATCTGAGATTCTTGCTCCTAGCCCAGGTGTTTCGGCCACGTGACCTAATGATATACCCTTAACAGTATTTAAATCACTCTCCAGGGCAATAAAACCATAAATATTATTCCAAAGACCCTTACCATACAATGGTAAAATGTAAGCATCAACCATATTAGAATCTGCTTCATTCATATACTGGAATACCGGTAATTCTCTTTCTTCTAAATCTTTTTTGAAGTTTTTCAGAACATTAACTTTTTCAGGAATTATCGGATTACCCTTTTGGTTGTTTTCGATAATATTTCCATTAAAGTCAACTACAAAAGACTTTATTCGAGAATTATAAATGCCAAGAACATCGTCTTTCTTCTCTAACTGTATCACAGCACTTAAAATCTGAGATTTTGTATCCTTCTCAATCGATCGTTGCTGAGCAGGACTCAAAAGCTGTGATGTTAACGATAACACACCACCAATGACCGTAGTCATTATGGCTGTGAAAATCAGGACGTAAGTATTAGACCGTTGCACGTTTCAATCTTCGTTTTTTGTTAGCGCCCACTACATAATAATCAATTAGTGGAGCAAATACATTCATAAATAATATTGCCAGCATAATTCCTTCAGGGTATGCCGGATTAAGAACCCTAATGATTATGGTAAGAACACCTATCATAGTTCCATAAATCCATTTACCAGTATTGGTTTGAGCTGCCGTTACTGGATCTGTTGCCATAAAGACAATACCGAAGGCGACACCTCCCATAACGATATGATAAACTGGATCTATTGCGAAATAAGGGTTTGCATCGATTAAATATAGTAAGCCAGCCATCAGGTATGTTCCAGCAAATGCACTCAATACGATCCTCCAGCTTGCTACACCTGTAGCTACCAGTATCACCCCTCCTACCAATATCCATAATACCGAAGTCTCTCCAACAGAGCCTGGCATATAACCATAGAACATATTACTTAGGCTGTACATACCATCATTAACATTGAGTGCTTCGATTGCGTTTTGTCCTGATTCAACTGTAGCTCCAAGAATTGCAAGTGGTGTTGCACCTGTAAATCCATCTACCATAGCATGGTCTCCCAGGTACACCCAAACCAGATCTCCGGACATATAACCAGGATAGGCAAAATACAAGAATGCTCTTGCTACCAGGGCTACATTAAGGATGTTCATTCCTGTACCACCAAATGCCTCTTTTGCAACAATTACTGCAAAAATACTGGCTACTGCCACTTGCCATAGTGGAATTGTAGGTGGTAAAACAAGAGGAATTAAAATTCCGGAGATAAGAAAACCTTCACTAATGGGGTGTTTCCTAATAATCGAGAAAGCAAATTCCGCTATCACCAAACCAGCTACATAGGATATTATTATGATCGGAACCACTCGTTGGATACCAACCCACCAAATAGCCCAGGTACTGGATGGTTCCTGGCCCGTAGCCTGGTAGTACATAAGACCTACGTTGTACATGCCAAATAACAGGGCTGGGACCAGAGCATAAATAACGGTTACCATAAACCGTTTCATATCTACCCCATCACGGATTTGGGCTCCCTTACTCTTTGTTACCTCATCAGAAACGAAGAGAAATGATTCAAATGCTTCGAAAACACCATAATACCTTTCCAGCTTACCGCCAGGTTCAAAAGGTTTTCTTGCTTTCAGTACAGCTTTTTCAAGAAATTTCATATCTAACTATATCAATAGCAACTAACTATATTGCATTAAATTAAGACCTTCCCTTATAATCGATTGCATATCATGTTTTGATACATCAATAAACTCGCACAGGGCAAAGTCTTCTTCAATTATTTCATAAATTCCAAGAGCCTCCATGTCATCAAAATCCTCAGCTAAAATAGCTTTCAATAAAAATGTAGGATAAATGTCCATTGGTAACACTTTCTCCAAATCTCCAGTTTGTACAAAAGCCCTTGGCCCACCATGAAGGTTTGTATTAATTACGTATTCTTTTTTCTTAGAATTAAGGAAAGATAGAGAACCTATCGATTTCGAAAAACTAAGTTTATTAAATGACGGAAACATCCATCCGAAAAATTCCAGTTTATCGCCCTCAGGAATCACCGAAAACATATGGTCATAGTAACCAAGATGCCCCTTAGATTCAATTCTCTCTCCTGTAAGCACATTACCACTGATATAACGGACATGCTCACTAGTAAGGTTATTATCTGCAAACCTGCCAATACAAGCCCCAGAATATGTTTTATAATATTGTGGATTCTTCACTTCAGAACCAGCTAGTGCAATTATTTTACTGGCATCATATTTACCTTCCAGGAAAAGCCTTCCTATCTGGATTACACCATAAGGATTTACAGTCCAAACAAGATCATTCTTGTTAATTGGTGCTAAATGATGAATCTGGATTCCTACATTACCTACAGGATGCTTCCCTGTAAATTTATTAATCTTGATTCCCTCTACACCATTATAAACTGTATTGATTTCACCTTTACCATCGATATTCACATGAATGGTGCCAGCGGTAAATTTTTTTAACACCTCAATTCCTGCCTGAAAATTCCTTTCCTGACCTTTCAGGGTAAAATTATAATTAGGGGCAAGAGGGTTGGTGTCAAATCCACTTATAAAAATATCCCTCGGGGTATCTTTTGGATCAGCTACAACACCATAGGGTCGTTGCATAATATTAGGCCAAACTCCTGAGTGAACAATCTGGTCTTGTACATCTTCTCGTGTAGCAGCTGCAAGGTCGTTAACATTATAAGTTTTATAAGACTCGTATTCAATATCCTTGTCAGCAAGGACAACTATCTCCAGAAGCTTACGCTTTGCACCTCTTCGTATGTCAACCACCTCACCACTAACAGGCGAAGTATACTGAATGCAATCAAGCTTCTTGTCAATCAATACCGGAGTTCCCGCTTTAACATTATCACCCACACTTACTAAAGCTTTGGGCCTTAACATTCCAGCGAAATCTGTTGGTTTAATTGCGAAGGTTTCAGGTTGGGATACTTCTGCCAGCTCTTCCTTTGCTTTGCCGGCAAGGTTAATTGTAAAACCCTTTTTTAGCTTCACCGTTTTTGACATTTTATCAATGGGTTATTTGTCGCTCTAAGAGGGGCAAAAATAGTAAATAAATAATTGTTTTTACTCAAATTTCAAGGAATGAAAACAGGATAATTTAATTAAGAATTATTCTATGAAGTAAAGGCCTAATTATTAGAGAGATATTGGCTCAATTACTCCTTTATTGCCTCGAAATTTCTTAGTAACAATGGCATTTCTTGCGGTCAAATACGCTTTATAGAGTGGTGAAAACTCTTTGCGCTGGTTAATAGTATCAGTGTAGTTCCCTATCAAACCTATAGATAACTCACAAATTTCCCGGACAGCATTAGTCGCGCCACTATTAAAAGTATAATATTCAGCCAGGGACTGGTTTTCTATCAAATCATTCAGCAAAGGGTTTGATTCTCTTTTCACAAAAAATCGAAGCGATACGATATCTGCCACCCCAAGATCAAGAACATCATCAAAAATAAATCCAATATCTGAATGATGAATGCTAAAGTTTTGAGCCAAATGATCAATAGCGTTAAGCTTTTGGGGCATTTTAATATAAACACCATTAAAATGTTCCCTGTCACTTAACCTTAAGGCTGGTTGGTTGTTTTCGCCCGTAATTATAAAGACTGGTAGAATTACACCATATTTCAAATAATAGCTGAAGCGAAGCATATTTATCCCCATGCTGTCTACTTCTGAAAAGAGACTGCCCTCGGCACCATTTTTTACCCCATTGTTAAATACACCATCCCAATCGAATAACAGTGCCTTTATATTAAAAAGCTTATTCTGTATTTCACTGGAAGATGATTTAAATATGCCACCTCTTTCAGAGAACAATAATTCTATATCCTTCGAAAAATCAGCCAATTTAAGTTTATTTTAAATCCTGAATATCAATCTGACCTACAACTTCCTCGCCATTCATAACAATCAGGTTGTCAACACTTTTCTCTCTGAATATCAATGAAGCATCATGTAATAATGCCTCTCCCTGTATAGTGATAGGCGAATTGTAGGAAAGTTCACTCATTTGGTTGTTGACAGCCTGTTCTCCTTCCGATTCAATCAATCGTCTTAGATCACCATCAGTAAAAGTTCCAACCAATCTATTGTCATCACCCAATACTGCTACGCAACCAAAACCCGATGAGGTCATTTTTACCAAAGCTTCTGTTATTGAATCTCCCAGTTTCACTGTTGGGTTCTTACCGGATAACACATCCTTCACTTTTACAGTCATCAGTTTGGTATGCTCTACAAATTGTGAGATACCAACCTCAGTAAAATGATTAGAGGTGAGTTGTTTCATTACCTTCCATGGGATTGTACACACATCTACACCAATATTTAGTGCATTTCTAACATGTTCAGGGTATCGCACCGAAGAAAACATTATCTTGGAATCATATCCATAAGTTTGCACTGCATCAACACATTGTGCCATCAGGTCAAGTGCATCTGTACCCTGATCTTGCAATCGACCCACCAATGGACAAACATAATCGGCACCGGCTTCCATGGCCATATAGGCTTGCTGCAAAGTATAAACCAGGTGTACATTTACTTTTAAACCACGATCCTTCAGCATCTTACAGGCACGTACTCCTTCGAGCGAAACCGGAATCTTAAATACCGTGTTTTCTTTATCAAGGCCTAATGCCAATTGACGTTCAGCTTCTGCAACCACCTCTTCTGCTGTATCGCCTAAAGCTTCAATCTGAAGAACAGGTACAATTTTAGAAAGTTCTACAATCAAGCCATCAATATCCGTTACTCCATGTCTGTGCATGAAAGTAGGCGTTGTTGTTAATCCTTTAATAAATCCTAGCTTAAAAGCTTCTTTGATCTCATCAAGATCAGCTGAATCGAGGTATAATTCCATAATCTATTGTTGTGATGCTGTTTTAATATAACGTCAAATCTTAAGATGATTGCAAAAGTAAGTGATTTGATGTTCAGGCAAAACAGAATAGAAGCAATACCTCTTACAAAAAATCATTAATTCCAGATAAATTATCTTAGCAGAAGAATTTCTGAAAATGACATATAAGTTTGATATAGCAGTCCTGACAGATTCGAGGTATGTAAATCCACCAATGATTGATGATTACATCCAGAATATACTTAATGAGGATCAAATGGTGGTAGATGCGCTTGAATCAAAAGGTCTGAAGGTTATTCGGGTTGACTGGAGCAATCAGCAATTTGACTGGACTTCGGTGAAGACAGCGATTTTCAGAACAACCTGGGATTATTTTGATCGGTTTGATGAATTTATGCAATGGCTGCAAAGCGTTAAAGATCATTTGGGATTTATTAATCCGATTGACCTGGTGCTTTGGAATTTAGACAAACATTATCTTCTTGACCTGCAAAAAAAAGGAATCAGCATTCCGGAAACGTATTTTGTAGAGCGTGGATCTATCCTTTCACTCAAAGAGGTAGTATCCGGGAAAAGCTGGGATGACTTTATACTTAAACCTGCTGTATCAGGTGCGGCAAGACACACTTATAAAATAAATAAAGGCAATATCGACCAGTACGAACAAGTTTTTAAGGATTTGGTTGCTGCAGAATCTATGCTGATACAGCCTTTTTTAACTTCGGTGCTTAGCGAGGGCGAAGTGGCTTTGATGTATTTTGGCAGAAAATACAGCCATGCTATCAGAAAAATTGCTAAGCCTGGTGATTTCCGGGTACAGGATGATTTTGGAGGTACAGTACATCACTACACTCCTACGCAACAGGAAATCGCATTAGGAGAGGAAGCAATACTAGCATGTGATCCTCAACCTGTTTATGCCCGGGTTGATCTGATCAATGATAATAATGGACAAGCTGCCATATCAGAACTGGAATTGATTGAACCGGAATTATGGTTTAGGTTTAAACCTGAGGCAGCTAATGCCCTGGCTGATGCCATTATTACTCATATCAACCACTAAGGATCTTTACTTTCATCAGGTATCAGGTATTCAATATCACCATCTTTTGAAAATAGTATGGCGGCATTGCGGGTACTTTTAAACTGGCTTAAAATAATCATTAAAGCAGCATCTATCGGTACAGATAACAACATACCTATAAAGCCCCAAAGGTAGCCCCAGAAAGTAAGGCCTAAAATTACTACCAATGGGCTTAAATTTAATTTATGACCTAAAATCCTTGGTTCTATGATATTCCCTATAAGAACCTGTACAAATGCTACTCCCAGAAACACATATAAGGTTTTACCCCAATCACCAGAATATTGTAGCATGGAGAAAATTACAGGAAATGATGTGGCTACTATTGAACCCACACTTGGTATAAAATTCAAAAGAAAGATGAGAAATGCCCAAAGAATTGGCATATCAATTCCCAGGAAAAGCAATACAAAAAAGCTCAAGAACCCCGTAAGAAAACTGGTAAGCACTTTTATGCCAAGGTAATCACTCAACAGTGTGCTGATTCTTGATACCGAATTCTTAATCCGTGCTTTAGAACTTGATCGATCATATATCTTTTGAACCTTCTTGTTAAACGCAGTTTCTTCCAGTAATAAGAAAATCACATAGAACAGAACCAACAGCAAGGTCCCTACAAAAGAGGCCAACGCCTTGGCTGCTACAGAGGCCCATGCTACAATGGAGCTATGCTGATCCTGTACTGCTTCACCCAAATTATCTACTCCCAGCAGATCTTCAATTTTTTCCAGTAAATCAACTAAAGCACTATTATATTTTTCGGCATTTTCTGCCAAACTTTGAAAATTTATTATGATCAGGTCAGTGATAACATAAAAGATGTAAAACACTGCCACTGTACTTATAAGAGTCCAGATGGGTCTTGGTAAAGATTTATTCTTGATTTTAATTTTCTCGAGATAACGTCTTACTTCAGCTACCAGAAACCACAAAATCAAAGCCACTACAAAGGGCTGTAAAAAGGTCTTGAAATACTGGAGAATTGCAATTAACCCGCCAATTATTAAAAAGGTGGCTGCACTTCGTATTATTTTGTTGTGATCTTGAAGGTTAGAATCCATTGAGAAATAATTTGGATACCAAAATACTATTCAAATGTCAATTGACAGTAGTCGTGTCGCTTAAATTCTCTTTGTCTTTCTTTTTAAACAGGTCTTTGAAAAAACTTTTCTTCTCCTTATCTGGTTCTTGTTTGGGTTCTTTTTCTTTCTTTTTAAACAGCCTACTTAAAAAGCCCTTCTTTTCAGTATCATCCTTTTTATCCTGCTTCCTGGCCGCCTCCTGCTGCGCTGCCAGATCGTCCTGCCACACCAGTTTATCCCTGAAATACCAATTATAGAACTTTTGATCATTATTGAACTTAACCGTATTAGCTGCTGCCCGGGCACTATCGAGTGCTACAGAGTCAATTACATCTACCTCTGCAAACATGATATCATCACCCCCAAACATCACTGAATCAGAAGTTTCAGGGATAATTACTTCCATTGGCACAATTCTTTTATTGTAGTCCTTGATAATTAGCCATTCTGATTTAACAAGACCATTATCATCCTTTTGGGTATAAGGAAGGTCTTTTCTTGGTAAGCCATCTTCAGATACCAGGGCAAACATTTCAGGCACATAATGGTTCATCGTACTGTCTTCTTCCTGAAAAGAAAACATGCTGGATTGCTGAGTTGGAGCAATTTTAAAATAGCTTTGATAAGATGCACAAATATTATCTAGCTTGCATGATGACAAGGCAAACAAACCCATTAACACTATGGCTGATAATGTGACGCGCATGAACTAGTACGGATATTTTACCCTTATAACGTTAGATTTTTCTGCAATATTGGTATTTTTCTTTGAAAATCAAACAATTAATGCGTTTTCCAGCAGATGCATTAATATGCTTTTAAAGTTTCATGCTTCTTAAAATTAAAGACAGAAGTTAGGAGATTATTAGGAAATTTAAAAATGTACTCATTATACTGGTTAACTTTCTCATTAAATCTTCTTCGCTCAATAATTATCTTGTTTTCAGCACCTTCTAATTCTGCTTTCAATTCAAGCAATTTCTGGTTTTCTTTCAAATCTTGATGTCTATTAATCATTTCTAAAAGATTTTCAATCTCTAAACCTAAAGTTTCCTGAGCATCATAATACATTTTGATATCCTCTATAGTAAGATTCAACGGATCAAGTTTTATAGAATTTACACTATCTCTGGCAGTAATGACCATATCAATTACAGGTTGTTCATTTTGTACATATTCTTTTATAACCCGAACAATATCAGGTACAAGATCAGCTCTTTTTTGAAATTGGAATTCCATATTCTCCCATTGTTCAAAAATAGACCCTTCTAGGTCAGCCATTGTGTTATACTTACTAACACCTATTATTCCTATGATAATAAGAACAATAAATGTTGCTCTTCCTATTTTGCGCATAGTAGTGCTATTTACCTGTACAAGTTTAGTTATAATTACAATAATGTCACACCTGACCGACCTGTTAAACCTACTAATATTCTTAATAGTGTTTATTAGCGCCAAGCAGTTATGGCATATATTTATTAATATTATAGTTGATTTGGTTGGTTTTACCATATCAACACTTATCATGTTTTCTTCTTCTTCCAGAATCGGTAGTAGACATTACTATGGAAGTGGCGGTTTCTGCGGAGAAAGTAATGGAAGCAATTTTGGTGGTGGTTTCTCTGTTGGCGGAGGAAGCTTCGGTGGAGGTGGAGCTTCTGGTAGACGGTAAACTTAAATCTCAGATAAATGAAAAAAATAAAATTCAGTGAAGATGAAAAAGTAAGGATCAAAGATGCAGTAACAGAGCTGGAAAAAACTACTGCAGGTGAATTGGTACTTTATTTTGCACGTAAAAGCGATAATTATCCCGGATCAAGATGGAAATTCTCTGCAATTATCGGGGCTAGTGTATCACTTGGAATAGGACTTCTATCCTACTTATTTATACTGCCCACATGGCTAACACCTTTTACTATAAGTGTAGTTATTCTAGTATTGATGATACTCGCCTACCTACTGGCAATATTTATTCCTAATCTGAGACTCTCACTCTCATCTAATCGCACCATTTCTAAACGGGTGCTCACCAAAGCCCGGGATGTGTTTTTGCAGGAAGAGGTTTTTAAGACTAAAGACAGAATTGGTATCCTTATCTTCATTAGTGAATTCGAACATAAGGTAGTAGTACTGGGTGATTCAGAGATCAATAAAAAGATTTCCGGAAAAGACTGGAAACATATTGTTGATACCATTGTATTAGGCATTAAACACCAGCAAGTTGCCCAGGGGATTGTTAACTCGGTAACTACCTGCCAGGAATTACTTTTGGAGAATGGGTTTACCAATGTAGAAAAAGATGGTAATGAGCTTCCAAATGAAATAAGAGTGGAAGAGTAATTCCCAAATCCCAATTAGCAAATAACAAAATCCAAACTATAAATAGTAATAGATTCTCAGCCACTTAGTAATTGAGGATTGAAAATTGGAGTTTATTTGAAATTTGAATTTTGTAGTTTGTGATTTATCTCAGACTATCTGTTTTACATTAAATAATGCCTTATATAGGTTATATTTGTTTAGGTAACAACATTCACTAAATATACTGCATTATGGAAGTTTTTTATTTCGGACACGGCTGCATTCAAATCAAAACCAAAGGCAAAACTATACTTATTGACCCTTTCATAACCCCTAATCCTTTGGCCTCTTCAATTGATATCAATGAACTGAAGCCCGATTTTATTCTAATCACACATGGACACGAAGACCATGTAGCAGATGCTGAATCTATTGCAAGAAATAGTGGCGCTAAGATTGTTTCCAATTTCGAAATAGTAACCTGGTTTGGTGGCAAAGACATCGAAGGTCACCCTATGAACCATGGCGGTAAATGGGATTTTGATTTTGGAACCGTAAAAATGGTAAATGCCCTGCACTCAAGTGTGTTGCCAGATGGTACTTATGGTGGTAATCCAGCGGGATTTGTGTTAATCAATGACGAAGCAACTGTTTATATTGCTGGCGATACTGCCGTTCATCAGGATATGAAGCTTATCCCTGAGTTTTATAATCTTGATTTGGCAATACTACCTATTGGTGACAATTTCACCATGGGAATTGATGAAGCGGTAATGGCTGCAGGCTTTGTGAAAGCCAATAAAGTGCTGGGCATGCATTACGATACCTTCCCGTACATAGAAATTAATAAAGATCAAGCCAAAGAAGCATTCAAAAATCAAGGAATAGAACTACTTTTGTTGGATATCGGTTCGAGTACTTCAATCTAAGTAGTGAATGAGTAAAATAATTGCAATTGCAAACCAAAAAGGAGGTGTAGGTAAAACTACCACAGCAATTAATGTTGCAGCAAGTTTAGCCGCCCTGGAAAAAAAGACGTTGATTGTGGATGCTGATCCACAAGCTAACAGTGCTTCAGGAATTGGCATTAACCCAAGAGCTATTGAAACCAGTATTTACGAGTGCATGGTGGATGGTGCTGACATTAAGCATGCTATTGTAGAAACTGAAATAGACTACCTGCATTTGATCCCTTCTAATATAGACCTGGTAGGTGCAGAGGTGGAAATGATCAACCTGGAAAACAGGGAGGAAAAAATGCGCCAGTCACTAACTCCGATCAGGGATGATTACGATTATATAATTATTGACTGCTCACCTTCCCTGGGATTAATCACGGTTAATGCCATGACAGCAGCTGACACAGTGCTAATTCCTGTGCAGTGTGAGTATTTTGCCCTGGAAGGCCTTGGCAAACTACTTAATACAATAAAAATTATCCAGACAAGATTAAATCCTGAACTGGAGATTGAAGGTATCCTCCTTACTATGTATGATGTCCGTTTGCGGCTGTCAAACCAGGTAGTAGAAGAGGTGCGCCAACACTTCCAGGATATAGTATTTGATACGATTATTCCTCGAAACGTAAGATTGTCAGAAGCACCAAGCTTTGGTTTGCCTGTTCTGGCCCATGATGCCGATAGTACAGGTGCCATAAGTTATCTCAACCTGGCCAGGGAGGTCATTGAAAAAAATGAAAATTAATGAGTGCAAAGAAAAAAAGTGCTTTAGGAAGAGGATTAGGTGCACTCCTTAGTGAGTCTGCTCCAATTGAGCGAGAAGATTTTGTACAGAAGCGTGATTCTTATGTAGGCATTAATGAAATCAGCGTTGATAAGATTGAAGCTAATCCATTCCAGCCTCGATCAGATTTTGATATGACAGCACTCGAAGAGCTGGCAGAATCTATCAAAATGCAGGGAATTATCCAGCCCATTACCGTTCGCAAGTTATCTGACCATAAATACCAGCTTATTGCAGGTGAAAGGAGACTCCAGGCATCTAAGATAGCCGGGGTAAAGTCTTTGCCCGCTTATATCAGAACAGCCAATGACCAGCAGATGCTGGAAATGGCAATCATTGAGAACATCCAGCGTGAAGATCTTAATGCCATTGAAATTGCATTGAGCTATAAAAGACTGATGTCTGAATGTGATTTAAAGCAGGAAGAAATGGCTGACAGAGTTGGGAAAAACAGGGCTACCGTAAGTAATTACCTGCGGCTGCTTAAACTTCCTCCGGATATCCAGGCTGCTATCAGGGATAAGAAACTTTCCATGGGACATGCCAGGGCAATTATTAATATTGAGAACATTGACACACAGCTGACCATTTTTAAGAAGATTTTAAAGGATGACCTCAGTGTTCGTAAGGTAGAAGGACTGGCCAAGTTGTATTCTGAGGGGAAACCCAATACGCCTGAAAGACCAAAAACCAGTCAGGATCCCACTATTCATGCCCTTGAAACCAAGTTATCTTCCCATTTTGGCACTAAAGTTGCGCTAACTGCTGACAGTAAGAATAAGGGAAGTATAAAGATACCTTTTGTATCAGCGCAGGATTTAAACAGGCTTCTTGAAATTCTCGATATTTCATTGTAGTGTAATTATATTGCGATTAGTAACCATCATATTGATATCATTGATTTGGATTAATGCCTATGCTCAGGAACCTGTAGTGGTTGACACAGCACAATCTACTGAAAATTATACCGTATTACGCACTTTGGAAGATACCCAGAATGTGATAGAAATTGAATCAATAAAACCTAATCACGACCCAACTAAAGCAGCCCTTTTTTCGGCTGCTTTCCCCGGATTAGGACAAATTTATAATAAGAAGTATTGGAAATTACCCTTCGTATGGGGAGGAATAGGAGCTTTTGGCTATTTCATTAATTGGGCTGATGATAATTACCAATTCTACCGCAGAAACCTGATCTATGAAATTGCAGGGAATCCGGATTTCCCTAATGAAACAGATCTAGACCAGGGCCGGTTAAAGCGTGCAAGGGATTACTACCGCAGAACCCGGGATCAACTGGCGATTTACGGAATACTGTTCTACTTTCTGCAAATTGTAGATGCCCATGTAGATGCCCACCTGATAGAATTTGATGTAAACCAGGATCTCTCTGTAAAAATAGAACCCATGGCAATTCCGGTTAATGGTACCTCCAGCACGGGTTTGTCGCTAAAGATAAGGTTTTGACCTTTAGTACCATTACCGTAATTATTGATTGGATTTCAGAAAAAATATCCCATCCTTTGTAAGTTTTTAAGCCAATCCTACACTGATTGAGCAATTATTGATAGAGTTATGAGTGAAGAAAATCAAGAACAGAAAGTAAATAAAAGTATAGGTATAAGAATATTACGTTTCATGGGACTTGCAAAAAGAGATCCTAATGAAAAACCTAAAACTAAAGTAAGAGAGTGGACAGATGCCATAATATTCGCTGTAATTGCGGCTACTATTATCAGGTGGTTATTCATTGAAGCATTTACCATTCCAACACCCTCTATGGAGAAATCTCTATTAGTAGGTGATTTCCTATTTGTAAGTAAACTACATTATGGAGCGCGAACACCTGCCACACCTTTACAGGTTCCACTAACCCACCAGAAAATCTGGGGGACTAACATCCCCTCCTACACGGATTGGATCAACCTGCCGCAGTTCAGACTACCGGGCTTTAGTGAAGTAAAAAGAAATGATGTGGTGGTATTTAATTTTCCAACAGAATTTCAATATCCTGTTGATTTGAAAACCAATTACATTAAGAGATGTATTGGCATTCCGGGTGATGTGCTTGAAGTGAAAGGAAAACAGGTTTATATAAATAATGAAGCTATCGACAACCCTGAAAAAATGCAGTTCCGCTATTTTGCTCAAACTCCAGAAACAATTAGCAACAGAGTTTTTGAAAAGTACGATATTACGGAAAAATACAAGGTGAATGGAGGCTATATGATCTTTACAACACCTAATACTGCAGACGAACTTAAATCATTACAGTTTATTCAGAATGTACAGGTTTTGGAAGAAGAACAAGGTGTAGCCGAACCCAGGATTTATCCTAATTCACAAAAATATTCGTGGAATGTTGATTTTTGGGGACCAATGGAAATACCCGGTGAAGACATGACCATTAAGGTAAATGAAGAAACCATGACCAAATATGGTTATGTGATCGAGTATTATGAAGGTCATGATAATGTAGAAAAAGGAGATAGCACCTTAACGATTGATGGTCAGCCCTATACCTCTTATACCTTTAAGCAGGACTACTACTTTATGATGGGAGACAACAGGCATAATTCAGAAGACTCACGTTTCTGGGGATTTGTACCTGCCGACCATGTGGTAGGCAAGGCCCTGTTTATCTGGATGTCTATAGATCCTAATGAAAGTTTCTTTAGTAAAGTACGCTGGAGTAGGCTGTTTAATGGGATAAATTAAGATTCCAGATGCCAGATTTCAGCCCCGAAAGCCATCGGGATTAGATGTAGGATTATGTGTCAATTGTATTTGAATAGGCATATAATGGGAATACCTTTATTCTCTCATATTCAGCAAAATTCTCTAATGACAAACGATATCCATATTTAGCTTTCTTTTCTTTTAGAAACAGAAACATACTGGTCATTGATCCCTTCGATCCTGATTTCACTTCAATTGGGATAGCTTTTTCACCTTTTTGAATCAGGTAATCAACCTCTGCATTACTATTTAAGGCTTCTCTATGCCAATAAAACAAACTCTGCTGATCATAGCAAGATGCATTTTTCACAATCTCAAGTCCCAAGAACTGTTCTGCAATTCCTCCTTTATTCACTAACTCCAACTCATCACTAAAAAGTAATTCACTAATATCCAATTTAAGCAGTCTTTGAAATATACCCGTGTCAAATAGAAGCATCTTACGCTTTTTGGGATTAATCTCAGCACCCAATGGGATTCCATTTGCTGATGTATGTGTTACCGGAATGACAAGACCTGCCAAGATTAATAAGTTAAGTGCTTCTTTAATTTGAATAGAGTTTATACCCTCCGATACCTTTTTATACACAAATTTACCTCCAGACTGCCTAACAACTGACTCAAAAACCTTTCCTATGCGAGCAACAGGTACTCTTTTTCTATATTTCGCAAAATCTATTTGGTATGAAACCACCAAATCATCTAAAACTGCTTGACATCCTCTTAAGTCGTTATCTAAAACATATTTCTTTACAACCTCTGGCATACCTCCTATTACTAAAAATTTCTTCAACAAATCAAGTAGCTTAATATGAAGAGGTTCTGTCATCGGTGCTTTAGCACTAGCTTTTCCCTTCATATGCAAGAGTCTGGCATTCCCGGTAGCCTGAAGGAACTCATCAAAAGATAATGAGTATAAATAGATCGACCTTATCCTGCCAACACCAAAAGATGGTATCTCTGAAAGCGCAAATTCTAACAATGAACCGGCTGCTATTAAATGTAATTCCGGTGTCTTTTCGTAGAAAAATCTTAGCGAAGAAATTGCAGGAATGCAAGATTGAATTTCATCAAAAAACAGAAGCGTTTCACCCTGTTTGATTTCAGTATCGAACAAAATAGACAGATTTTCTACTAAAACCTCCGGTGTTAGATCTCCTTCAAACAACTTATGGACACTCTTATGTTCTTCAAAGTTAATCTCCAAAAAAGAATCAAAGTTTTCTGCAAATTTTCTTATCGATGAAGATTTCCCAACTTGCCTGGCTCCTCTAATTAGTAGTGGTTTCCTATCAGGTTCATCTTTCCACCTCAATAATTCCTGATCGATATTACGCTTTAAATACATTTCTTTATTAAGATGTTATTTTTCAAAAGTAATATTATGCATAATATTCTATTTTTCATAGGTATTGCAAAGCTTTATTTTTCTTTTTCAAAGGTCATATTGCATATGTTTTTATATTT